>CAZDYT010000636.1:1417-2847 GCA_964509395.1 uncultured bacterium | reverse complement strand
GCCCGATCTACCTCGACCTCTTCCGGAGCCTGTTCCGCCTCCCGCGAGCCTTCATCTTCCAGGTCGAGGAGGAGCAGGCCTTCGTCCAGCGGCAATTCCACACCGACCACATCCCCTCGGCGGTGATCGGGGCGGGCGTGGACCCGGTGCCCGACGCCCAGCCGGAGCGATTTCGGAGGCAGATCGGGCTCACCGGACCGTATCTCCTCTACGTGGGCCGCGTCGACGTGGAGAAGGGCTGCCGCGAGCTGGGGGAGGCGTTTCTCGCCTGGCGCGCCGCCGCTCACGAGCCCGTGAGCCTCGTCCTGATGGGGACCGGCGCGATGCGGCTTCCGCGCCACCCCGCCCTCGTGCCGCTGGGCTTCCGCCCGGAGTCGGAGAAGTGGGACGCGCTCACGGGCGCCACGGCCCTCGTGATGCCGTCGCCGCACGAGAGCTTTTCCTTCGTCATCCTGGAAGCCTGGGCCCAGGGCACACCCGTCCTCGCCACCGCGCGCTCGCCGGTCCTCCGGGGCCACGTGGAGCGGTCGGGCGGCGGGCTCCTCTATGACGGAACGGCCGGTGGGTTCGCGGCGAGCCTCGACACGCTCCTCGCCGACGAGGGGCTCCGGAAGGGCCTCGGGGAGCGGGGACGGGCGTACGTCGAGGGCCGGTACCGCTGGCCGACGATCACGCGGCAATACCTCGAGTTCCTGGCGCGGGTCTTCCCCTGAGCGGTGCGTGAAGACGCCGTCGCGGCTCGCCCGTCCCCCGGCCCTAGACCGAAGCGCTCCGAGCACGGGCTTTGTCCGCGCAACCCCGGGGGGAGGACTCGGAGGGGGGCACCGCCCCCCTCCGACCACCTGATGGAGCCGCGCGAGTACGAGCTGAGCTTCGCCCTGGAGGGGGAGCACTGGTGGTTCCGCGCCAAGCGAGCCCTGGTCCTCTGGCTTCTCCGCCGCTACGGGTGGACCGGCGGCCGCGGCCTCGACCTCGGCTGCGGGACCGGCGGGATGCTCGACGCGCTCGCCCGCCACGGGACGTGGGTCGGCGCCGACACCGAGGGACTCGCCCTCGCCTTCTCGCGGAAGCGCGGCGTCAGCCGGCTGGTCGCCGCTTCGGCGGTCGCGCTCCCCTTTCGCGAGGACGCCTTCGACGCCTGCCTCTGCCTGGACGTCCTCTACCATCGGGCGGTGCCCTCCGACGCCGCGGCGCTCGCTGAGTGCCATCGGATCCTCAAGCCCGGCGGGCTGCTCATCATCACCGACTCGGCTTTCGCCTGGCTCCGCTCCCCGCACGACGAGGCCGTCCACGGTCTCCGACGGTACACCCGCGCTGAGCTCGCCGGGCGCGTGCGCGCAGCCGGGTTTACCCCGCTCTTCACCTCCTACACCTACTGCCTCGTGTTTCCCGTGATCGCCGCGTTCCGCCTGGCGCGCCGGCGGCGCCGG
>CAZDYT010000636.1:0-1407 GCA_964509395.1 uncultured bacterium | reverse complement strand
CGACGTCTTCCCGCTGCCGCGCGGCGCCACCCGGGCCCTCCTCGCGATCCAGGCCCTCGAGCGCGGCCTGCTCCGGCTCGGCCCCCTGCCCTTCGGCAGCTCGGTCCTGTGTGTGGCCCGCAAATGACGACCGCCGTGATCCTGCCCACCTATAACGAGCGTGTCGTGATCGCGGGCGTCGTGCGCGAGATCCTCGACGTCGTGCCCGAGGCGGAGGTGCTCGTCGTGGACGATGACTCGCCGGACCGGACGTGGGAGGCGGTGACCCAGGCATTCGTCGGAGACCGCCGCACGCGCCTTCTGCGCCGGATCGGGCGGCGGGGGCTACCCTCGGCGCTCGCCGAGGGGATCGCGGAGACGACGGGCGAGGTGGTGGTCTGGCTCGATGCCGACGGTTCCATGCCGGCGGACGTGATCCCGCGCCTCGTCGCGGCGACGGCCGAGGCCGACGTCGCCGTGGCGTCGCGCTACGCCCGCGGCGGGGCAGACGCGCGGGACTCCCGCGCGCGCATTCTGGCGTCCCGGGCGATCAACCTCCTCGGGACTGTCTGCCTCGGCGGCCCCGTGCGCGACTGGACCTCGGGCTTCGTCGCGGCCCGCCGCTCGGCGCTCGAGCGGGTGCCCCTCCGCACCCACTACGTCTACGGGGACTACTGCATCGACTTTCTCTACCGCGCCGACCGCGCCGGGCTCCGCGTCGTCGAGGTGCCCTATCGCTGCGTCGAGCGGCGGGCCGGCGAGACCAAGACCAGCCCGGATCTCACGCGCTTCACGGCCCTGGGCCTCCGCTACGTCGGCACGATCCTCCAGCTCCGGTGGGAAACGCTGTTCAGGAAGCCCGCAAAGGAGTCGCCGCCATGACCCTTGGGGGGAGGAGCGCACCATGATCGAGGAGACCAGGCTTCCCGAGTCGGTGATGGCCGAGCTGGCGAAGATCATCCCGGGACCGGAGCCGCCCCTGGAGGTCCGGATCCCACGGATCCCGGTGGCCGAGGAGGCGCTGACGCGCCGAATCATCCCGGTCTCCGACCCGAAGCTCGACGGCAACGAGCTCCGCTACGTCACCCAGTGCATCCAGTCCAACTGGATCTCCTCCGCCGGGCGGTTCGTCCGCGACTTCGAGGAGGCCTTCGCGGCGGCCGTGGGCTGCCGGTATGGCGTCGCCTGCTCCAACGGGACGACGGCCCTCCACCTCGCCCTGGCGACCCTCGGCATCGGCCCCGGCGACGACGTCATCATCCCGACGTTCACGATGATCGCGACCGCCAACGCGGTGCGCTACACCGGGGCCACGCCGGTCCTCGTGGACTCGGAGCGCGGGACCTGGAACCTCGACGTCGGCCAGCTCGAGGCGAAGGTCACGCCGCGGACGCGCGGTATCGTGCTCATGCACACCTACGGCCACCC
>CAZDYT010000635.1:0-2851 GCA_964509395.1 uncultured bacterium | reverse complement strand
ACAAGGAGGCAGCCATGACGTCAGCATCATCGCTGGCCGATGCGGTCACCGAGCTGGCCAGGACGTTTACAGGGCCGCTCCTCCAGCCGACCGATCCGGGCTACGAGGACGTCAGGAAAGTCCACAACGGCCTGGTGGACAGGCGGCCGGCGTTGATCACGCGCTGCCGCGGCGTGGCCGACATCGTCGAGGCGGTGCACCTGGCCCGCGCGCTGAACCTCGAAGTCGCGGTGCGCGGCGGCGGGCACAACGTAGCGGGCCGCGCGACCGTCGATGGCGGGTTGATGCTCGACCTGTCGCTGATGAAAGGCATCCACGTGGATCCGAAGACGCGGACCGCCCGGGCGCAGGGCGGCGTCACCTGGGCCGAGTTCAACCGCGAGACCCAACTGCATGGGCTCGCCACCACCGGGGGGGTCGTGTCGACCACGGGGATTGCGGGTCTCACCCTCGGCGGCGGCATTGGGTGGCTGATGGGCAAGCACGGCCTCGCGCTCGACAATCTCGGATCGGTGGAGCTCGTCACGGCCGACGGGCGCGTTCTGCGAGTGAGCGAGGACGAGAACGCCGATCTGTTCTGGGCCGTTCGAGGTGGGGGCGGCAACTTCGGGATCGCAGCGTCTTTCGAGTATCGTCTGCACCCGGTGGGACCGACGATCACCGGCGGTCTCCTCTGCTCCCCCTTGAAAGCTGCACGGGACGTGCTGAGATTCTTCCGGGAGGCGGCCGCGTCGGCACCCGACGACCTGATGCTGATCGCCAGTCTGGTGGGGGCACCGGACGGCTCGGGAACGAAAGTGGCCGCGATCGCGGCGTGTCACTGCGGGTCTCTACCCGAGGGCGAAGCTGCCGTGCGCCCCCTCAAGGCGTTTGGTCTTCCGGTCATGGACACGATCGGCCCGATGACCTATTGCGAGCTCAACGCGATGCTCGACGCCGGGTATCCGAAGGGAGCGCTCAACTACTGGAAGTCGCATTTTCTTCCGGACCTGACCGATGAGGCGATCCGCACGATGGCCGACGCTTTCGAGAGGTGTCCGTCGCCGATGGGCGAGATCCTCCTCGAGCACTTTCACGGCGCGGCAGCCCGGGTCGGTATCGGCGACACCGCTTTTCCTCTGCGATCGGCGGGCTACAACTTCCTCGTGCTCTCACAGTGGATGAGCCCGGCGGACACCGAGCGGTGCATCGCGTGGGCGCGCGAGACCTATGCCGCGATGCAGCCGTTCGTTGGCTTGGGCCGGTATGTCAACTACCTGGACGACGACGAGCCCGGGGATCCGGCGGCGGCCGCGTACGGCCCCAACTACCGGCAACTGCGGAAGATCAAGGCAAAGTACGATCCGGAGAACGTGTTTCACATGAACCAGAACATCCGGCCGTTATCGTGAGCAAGAGGGCACCGGGAGAACCCCAAGATCCAGTCTGGAAATCCCGCGCAGGCAGTCAGACCGAGCTAACCAGGCGCTCGAGCGAACGCGGCGCCGCGCCGCTGACCTTGGAGCGTTAGCCGACAACCGACACCCGAGTGCTACCGGCCAGCGTCCGGGAACCCGCGGACAAGCCTTCGGGCTGCTCAGGGCTGATTCGCAGCATTCGTCCCTCCACTTCGCAGTGGGCCCCCTTCGCACGCCTGCCGCGAGTTTCCGACTCGCGGCAGGGGGTGAACGGGTGACGAGCCGGCGCGCGAGCCGGCCGGGAAGCCTCCCTGGAAATCACCTAGCCGCGGAGGGACAGGCCGAGCAGGACGATGAGCAGGACCACCGCGACGTTGACGCGGGCGACCCAGGACGCCCGGGTCCGCGCCGAGGGGTCGGCGCCGGGGAGCCCGGCCCGCGGCCCGAGGACGAAGTCGTGGTAGGCGCTCAGGATGAGGGCCAGGACGACGAGCCCCAGCTTCCAGTGGAAGCGCGGGGACCAGAGCAGGGACGGGCGGAGCCAGAGGTTCAGGAATCCCGTCGCGACCAGGACGCCGACGGCGATCCAGCCGATCGTGCGGAAGCGCTGGCCGGCGGCCTGGACGAGCCGCGTCCGGAGCGCCGGATCCGGGAGCCGGCGGGTGACGGGGACGAGGACGAGCGCGATGAAGAGCATCCCGCCGAGCCAGGTGATGGCGGCGACGACGTGGAGCCAGCGGACGAGGAGCGTCATCCGCTACGCCGTCTCGCCCTCGGCACGCTCCCGGAACGCCGCCAGATTCTTCAGCACCAGCCGGCCCCGGTGATCCACGAGCAGCCCTTCCCGGAGCCACCGGCTGACGATCCGGATGGTCGTCTCGACGGTCGTGCCCGTCATGTCGGCCAGGCTCTGCCGGGTGAGGTGGAAGGGGAGGGTGAGCCCTTGCTGGCTCCGGGTGCCCTCCCGCTCCGCGAGACGGAGGAGCGTCGCCGCGAGGCGCGCTTCCACGGGATCCACGGCCAGGGCCTTCACGGAGTCGTGGGCGGCCCGGAGCCGCCGGCCGATCGTGAGCGCCAGCTCCTTGATCACGGAGGGGTAGCGCTCGGTCAGCGCGACGATCACGTCCCCCGGGATCTTCAGGATGGCGCTCGGCTCGATCGCCTGGGCCGCGGCGGGATAGGGGCGCTGCTCGATGACCGCGACCCCGCCGAAGACCTCGCCGGGGCCGAGGATCTCGAGCACGACGTCCTTCCCCAGGCGGGAGTGCTTGACGATCTTCACCCGCCCCGACTGGACGAGGCAGAACCAGAGGGCCGGGTCCCCCTCCATGAAGACGTAGTGGCGGGCGCGGTAGCGCTCTTCGCGCGCGAGGGCGGCCAGCGCCTCGAGCTCCTTGGGTGGGAGCCCCGCGAAGACGGGACTCATCCGGAGGAACGCCGCTGCCTCGCGGGAC
>CAZDYT010000634.1:0-2865 GCA_964509395.1 uncultured bacterium | reverse complement strand
AGGTCGCAGCGGCCGCGGAGTGAGACGGGGCACCGGCTCGTCGCGCGCGTCGGGACCGGAAGGCTCGCGTTCCCCCATACCGCTTCAGTCCGACAGGTGCGGGCGCAGACGGCGGAAGGTTTCGTCGAGGCTCTCGGGGATGACCTTGACCGACCCGACAACCGGCATGAAGTTCGTGTCGCCGGCCCAGCGGGGCACGACGTGGAGATGCAAGTGGCCTTCCACACCCGCTCCCGCGGCGCGGCCGATGTTCGCGCCCAGGTTGAAGCCGTCGGGACGGTACACCGTGCGTAGCGCCGCCAGGGCGCGCTGCGTGACGCGGACGAGGTCGAGGCTCTCCGCCTCATCGAGATCCTCGGGCGAGGCGACGTGGCGGTTCGTTGCCGCCATGACGTGGCCGCTCACATACGGAAAGGCGTTCAGCATCAGGAAGGCGGATCGCCCCCGATGGAGAATCCCCTGCTTCACGTCGTCGGAAGCGGCGAGCGCCGTGCAGAAGAGGCAGCCGGCAGGCTGCTGCTCGCCGCTCAGGTACGCCATCCGCCACGGCGCCCAGAGGACATCCATCGCTCTTCCAATGCGTCCCAGCGCTTCGAACGGCACCGGCGGGGGGACCGGCGCGATCCGCCCGCGCCCACGTGGAGGCGGGATCCGCGCGAGGAGGCCGCGCGGCCTTGACGGAAGCCCTTCGCCGGGTTTTCCTCGGCGCGCGCCCACCCATGCCTTCGGCATGGGTACCCGGCGGGTGGCGGCGGGCTCGGAAGGGGAGCAGAGCCCCCCTCCGAATCGATCATGCGTTGACCAGCTCTTTCAGGCGCTTCCCGACCTTGAAGAATGGCACCCGCTTCTCGGGGACGTTCACGCTCGTCCCCGTCTTGGGATTTCGGCCCCGACGCGCGTTCCGTCGCCGGACGCGGAAGCTCCCGAACCCACGCAGCTCCACCTTTTCCGCCTTGGCCAAGGCGCCGGCGATGCTGTCGAAGATCGTATTGACGATGAGTTCGGTCTCTTTCTTGGTCAGGTTCGAGACCTTGGCGACCTCGTCCACTAGGTCGGCCTTCGTCATCGTGGGCACGCTCTCCCCCTCCTCCGGCGAGCTCGCGCGGGTACCTCCGGCCCGAGAACGTGCCGCACGGCCGGGGCTCCCGACCTCACCCCAGATCGGGCGTCTAAAGCGGCCTCACGCTATCACGGAGCGAAAACGCCTGTCAAGCCGCGGGGTTAGTCTCCGAGACAGGGGGCCCGGACGTGGTTCGGGCTCACTCCATCAGGTAGAGTGGGAGCTTGCCGGTCAGCGGGGGGAGCGGCAGGCCCGTGAGCGGTCGGGGCTCCGAGAAGATCCCGCCGAGCGACGTGCGGCTCCCGAGCCAGTCCACGAGGTCGCTCACGCGGAACGGGCGCCGAGGACGGACCAGCCGCGGCCTCCCGGGGATTCCGGCGAGGGCTCCAGCCGTCCGGACCGCGGCCTCCAGCCCGCCCAGCTCATCCACGAGTCCCAGCTCCTTCGCGCGTCGGCCGGAGTAAGCCCGTCCGTCAGCAAGGGCCAGCACGGCGGCGCGGTCCAGGTGGCGGCCCTGTACCACCGCCGTGACGAACTGATCGTACATGTCGTCGAGGAGGCTCTGCAGGATCGCTCGCTCCTCGGGGGTCATCGGCCGCGCGATGTTGCCCAGATCCTTGTATCGACCGGCCTTGACGACCTCGTAGCGGACGCCGACCTTCTTGAGAAGCCCCTCGACCTCGGTCAGCTGCATGAGCACGCCGATCGAGCCCGTCAAGGTGCCCGGGTTCGCGACGATGCGATCCGCGGCCACCGCGAGGTAGTAGCCGCCGGAGGCGGCGACCGCCCCCATCGAGACCACCACCGGCTTCCCCTGGGCCCGGACACGCCGGATGGCGTCATGGATCTCCTGGGTCGGCGCGACGACACCGCCCGGGCTCTGGATGCGGACGACGATGGCGCGGATCGAGGAGTCTTCCAGGTGCTCTTCGAGCTCGCGGACGATCCGGTCCGCGTCCAGGAGGAGCCCCTCCACCTCGACGAGGGCCACGCGGTTCCCGCCGAGTCCGAGGTCTCCCCGCGCGAAGAGCACGAGGAGGCCCAGGATCGCCGTGAAGCAGGCGGCGAAGACGAGGCCGGTCACTCCGAGGGCCGTGAGCAGTCGCCGGCGCACGGCCGTCAGCAGCTACGACGGGGGATCACAGGCTCTCTTCCTCTCCCCCCTCCGATGTCATTCGTCGTCGTCCGCGTAACGGTCGCGCTCACGCCGTCGCCCTTTCCGGCCGTGGGGCTCCGGTTCCTCCGTGATGGTCAGGTCGGCGGCCAGCTCGCGCAGCGAAAGCCCGATCCGCCGCTCGTTCGGGTCGACGCGGATCACCTTCAACGTCAGCTCGTCGCCCACCTGCGCGATGTCTTCCGGTCGGCTGACGGGACGGATCGACATCTGCGAGATGTGCAGGAGCCCGTCGATGCCCGGCTCGAGCTCGACGAACGCGCCGAACTCGGCAAGGCGCACGACCTTGCCCCGGACGTTCGTCCCGACCGGGTATTTCTGGATTGCGCTCTCCCACGGATCGGGCTGAATCTGCTTGAGCCCGAGCGAGATCCGCTTGGCCTCCTTGTCGACATGGAGGATCACGGTGTCGATGGCCTGGCTCTTCTTGAGGATCTCCGACGGGTGCGTCACGTTCCGAGCCCACGTCATGTCGGAGATGTGCAGGAGCCCATCGATGCCCGGCTCGAGCTCGACGAACGCGCCGAAGTCGGTGAGGTTCCGGACCCGCCCCTGGACGCGCATCCCGGGCTGGTAGCGCTGGTCGATCGTCTCCCAGGGGTCCGGCTCGACCTGCTTCATGCCGAGCGAG
>CAZDYT010000633.1:0-2867 GCA_964509395.1 uncultured bacterium | reverse complement strand
GAACGGGTCGACCGTGAGTCGGCGGACGAGCCGGTGCGCGACTCGCTCGCCCGGGACGCCGCTCCCGAAGACCCGCGCCGCGTGCGTCGTGGCGCCTCGCCCCCCCCGCCCTGGCCCACTCCCCGGAGGGAGAAGGCACGCTACGTCACTTCTTGAAGAGCTCCGCCCACTGTTTGAGGATGCGCGCGCGATGCTGGGCCGCCCACTCGAGCTTGTAGTCCACGAGCTCGAGCTTCTCCAGCGGCGTGGCGCCGAGCGGCAGGCTCACGTCCGCGCGGAGGGAGCCCTCGAAGTTCAGGTCGACGATGAGCTGAATGGGCTCCCGGCCGAGCACCCAGTCGAGGAACTTCTTCCCGCCCTCCGGGTTTGGCCCCCCTTTGATCAGCGAGACCGACCCGATGTCCCAGCTCACGCCCGGCGGGTGGATCATCTTGATGGGGAGCCCCACGGAGATCCACTTCAGGACGTCGTGGGCAAACGTGATGGCGATGAGGAACTCGCCTTGGGCCACCATGCGGCTCGGGGCGATCCCGCTCGGCGTGTAGAACCGGATGTTCTTGTCCAGGGCCCGGAGGTACTCCCAGCCCTTCTCCTCGCCCAGGCGAAAGAACTGGCCGACGACGAAGGTGAAGGCGGCGCCGGAGGTGAGCGGGCTCGACGTCACGATGAGCCCTTGGTACTTGGGGTCCAGGAGATCCTCCCAGGTCTTCGGCATGGGCGCGTCGCCGAACTCCTTCTTCCATCGTTCCGTGTTGATGGCGAAGCCCTGGACGGTGATGGAGCTCCCGGTCCAGTACCCGTCGGGGTCGACGTACGGGGCGGGCACCTCCGCCCGGCGCGGCGTCTTGTAGGCCTCGAGCAGCCCCTGGGCCTTGAGCGTCTCCTGGATCGCCCGGGACATCCCGAAGATCACATCCCCCTTGGGCGCCTGGCGCTCGGCGCGGACGCGCGTCGCGACCTCGCCGGCCGAGAGGCGGATGAAGTCCGCCTTGAGCCCGGTCTGGCGCTCGAAGAGCTGCATCAGGCGCGCGAGGGTGTACTCGTGGATCACCCCGTAGACCAGGACCGGTCGGCTCTGAGCCCAGGCGGGGGGAGCCAGCGCGAGGGTAAGCAGCGCGAGACCGCCGACCACCCGGGAGCGACGCAGGGACGACTCACGACGCCGCATGATCTCCTCCACTGGTCTTGGCGGCCCCGACTGGCTGCCGTGCCACCAGGTACTGGTCCACGACCCGCCGCGTCTGCTCGAGGGCCTGGCGGGTGTGGAGCTCGACCACCCACCAGTCACAGCCGGTGGCGGCGAGCGCGTCGAGCGCGGCCGCCATGTCACCCAGGCCCGGCGGGGGGTGATGCGTGTCCCCCGTCTCGGTGAAGTAGACATGGGCGGCCGCGATGCGGGTAGGGACGCTCCGCAGGACGTCCGCGACCGAGCCCCGCCCCTGTTGTACCCAGTCGCTCCCGTGGGCGTGCCCGAGGTCGACGCACGCCGGGGCGCCCGTCGCGCGGAGGAGCCGGGCAAAGGTCTCGGGATCGCTCGTGAGCCCGATCCGGAGGTTCTCGACCGTCACCGCCGTCCGGCGCTGGGCGGCGTAGTCGAGGAGCGCCGTCAGGTTCCGGAGGAGCGTCTCCCATGAGCACTCCTCGGGCGCGAGCCCGTGAGAGCCGACGTGGAGGTTCAGGTGGTGGGCGCCCAGCTCGGCGGCAACGTCCACGTACTCCTTGAGGACCCGGAGTGCTGCGCCCGCGTACTCCGCGTCCCGATGGCCGATCTCAAGGTCCGTGTACGGCGCGTGGAGCGAGCAGAGCCCGCCGGCCTGCCGGAAGCCGTCGAGCGTCCGCTCTCGGCGGCCCCGGGCGACCGCGACGCGCAGGCCGTCGAGCCCCCACTCAACGCCGTCGTAGCGGTGGGTCGCGACGTACTCCCGGACCGCGGCGGCGTCGCGGCCGATGGCGACGTGGCAGAGGAGCAGCTTCGGATTCACCGTGGCTCCCTCGGGGCCCGGAGCGCTACCTCGGAGCGAGCCAGACGTTCCAGAAGAACGGGCGGTATCGGTTCGCGTAGCCGCCGACCGACTTCTGCTTGATGCGCAGCGTGAAGAAGTCGCCGAACTTGATGACCGGCACCTCCTCCCAGAACCAGCGCTGGATCTCGCGCCAGATGGCATACCGCTTCGAGAACTCCGTCTCGCTCGCGAGCCGCGCCATCAGGGCGTCGAGCTTCGGATCGCACGTCCAGCCGGGCCAGTCGCAGCTCAGGACGACCATGAGGGACGGGTCCACCGCGAAGCCGATCCCGGTGGTGAAGACGTCGTAGAGCTTCGGGTCGTTGCGGCGCTGGACGACCGTGGCCCACTCGAGGACCTGGAGGTCGATGTTGAAGCCGACGTCCTCGAGCTGCTGCTTCGCCGCGAGCGCCGACTTGTACATCCAGTCGTAGAACTGGGTCGCCATCCAGCGGATCGGCTCGCCCTTGTACCCGGCCTCCTGCATGAGGCGCCTGGCCTTGGCCTTGTCGGGCCGGTTGTAGACCTCTTTCCCGACGTCCGACCACCAGACCTGCTCGCGGAAGAGGAGGCTCGGGTCGAGACGATAGAACTCCGGGCCTCCCACCGCCGCCTTCATGATCGGGTCCGTGTCCAGGGCCGCCACGACGGCTTGCCGGAGCGTCCGGTTGGTGAAGAGCCCTTGTTTCTTGTTGAAGACCCCGGTGATCCACTCGTTCGGCTTGACGATCATCACGTCCAGGCGCGCGTTCTTCGCGAGGCGCTCGTAGGAATCCGGCCCGATCCAGTCGCTGAAGTGATACTCGCCGGACTCGACGCCGGCCGCCCGGGTCGCCACGTCGGGAACCGGGATGAACTGGATCT
>CAZDYT010000632.1:1276-2877 GCA_964509395.1 uncultured bacterium | reverse complement strand
CCCCGATCGGACCGTCTCCCGGGAGGCGTGCGGCGGGAAGCCGCCGGCCGGCAAGATCCTGATCAAGGACGCCATCACGGACGCGTTCCTCCAGCAGATCCTCACGCGTCCCGACGAGTTCGACGTCATCGCCGCGCCGAACCTGACCGGCGACCTCATCTCGGACGCCCTCGCGGCGCAGGTCGGCGGGATCGGCATCGCCCCGGGCGGCAACATCAACTACGACACGGGGCACGCGCTCTTCGAGGCGACCCACGGGACGGCGCCGAAGTACACCGGCCAGGACAAGGTGAACCCGGGCTCGGTGATCCTCTCCGGCGAGATGATGCTCCGCTACATGGGCTGGACCGATGCCGCGGACCGGATCATCAAGGGCCTCGAGGCCACGATCGCGCAGAAGTTCGTGACCTACGACTTCGCCCGCCTCATGGAGGCGGCGAGGGAGGTCAAGTGCTCGGAGTTCGCGACCGCCATCGTCGAGAACATGCGGAAGCTCTGACAACCTGAGCCTGCCGCGGGTGGCGCCGCGCGGGGACGGGCCGGCGACAGGACCCGCGGCGCGGCAGGAGCAACCATGGCACGAGCGAAAGTCACGGTGGTCGGCGCCGGGAACGTCGGCGCGACGACCGCCCAGTACATCGTCGAGCGGGAGCTCGCGGACGTCGTCCTGACCGACGTGATCGAGGGGCTCCCGCAGGGCAAGGCCCTCGACCTTCTCGAGGCCGGCCCGATCCACCGCTACGACTGCCGGCTCATCGGCGCGAACGACTACAAGGACACGGCCGGCTCCGACCTCGTCGTGATCACCGCCGGGCTCGCCCGGAAGCCCGGCATGAGCCGCGACGACCTCCTCTTCAAGAACGCGGAGATCGTCCGGGCCGTCGTCCGGGAGGTCGTGGCGCTGTCGCCGGATGCCATCCTCATCATCGTGACCAACCCCCTCGACGCGATGGCGCAGCTCGCCTGGAAGGCCTCGGGGCTCCCGAAGCACCGCGTCATCGGGATGGCGGGCGTGCTCGACTCGGCGCGCTTCCGGACGTTCATCGCGCAGGAGCTGGACGTCTCGGTCGAGGACGTGACGGCGTTCGTCCTCGGCGGGCACGGCGACACCATGGTCCCGCTCCCGCGCTACTCGACCGTCGCCGGGATCCCCATCACGGAGCTCCTGCCGAAGGACCGGATCGAGGCGCTGGTGCAGCGGACCGCGAACGGCGGCGCCGAGATCGTGAACCTCCTCAAGACCGGGAGCGCCTTCTACGCCCCCGGCGCCTCGGTCACCGAGATGGTCGAGGCGATCCTCCGGGACAAGAGGAAGGTGCTGCCCTGCGCCGTGTACCTCGAGGGCGAGTACGGGATCCGGGGGCTCTTCGTCGGGGTCCCGGTGAAGCTCGGGCGGCGGGGGATCGAGCAGATCATCCAGATCACCCTCACCCCCGACGAGGACGCGGCCCTCAAGCGCTCCGCCGCCGCCGTCAAGGAGCTGGTCGACAAGCTCAAGCTCTAGCGGGATGCCGACATACGCGATGACGTCCGCGATTGTTTGCGCGCTTCCTGCCGAAGCGCTCCGAGCGCGGGCTTTGCCCGCGCAACCCCTGGGGGGA
>CAZDYT010000632.1:0-1266 GCA_964509395.1 uncultured bacterium | reverse complement strand
CGCGCCGGGGTGGAGCGGGTACGCGATATCACGCTCACCGCCGAGGAGGACGCGGCCTTCAAGCGATCCGCCGCCGCGCTCCGTGGGCTGGTCGGGAAGCTCAAGCTGTAGGAGTCGAGCGATGCGCGAGGTCCATGTCTCGGCGATCACCGACGCCGTCAAGAAGCTCTGCATGGAGGCCAACTACGAGCTGGAGCCGGACATGCTCCGGGCGTTCGACCGGGCGCTCCAGTCCGAGCGCTCGGTGGCGGGCCGGCAGGTGCTGCAGATCCTCAAGGACAACGCCCAGATGGCGAAGACGAAGCGGATCCCCTACTGCCAGGACACCGGCTTCGTCGTCACGTTCGTCGAGCTGGGCCAGGACGTCCACGTCACCGGCGGCCTCCTGGGCGATGCCATCGACGAGGGCGTGCGTCAGGGCTACACGGAGGGGTACCTCCGGGCCTCGATCGTCCGCTCCCCGTTCGATCGGAAGAACACCGGCGACAATACGCCGGCCATCATCCACGTCGACGTCGTTCCCGGCGAGAACCTCCGGATCATGGTGATGGCCAAGGGCGGCGGCTGCGAGAATCGCTCGAAGTACAAGATGCTCACGCCGGCCGACGGGCTCGAGGGCGTCAAGGACTGGATCCTGGAGTGCATCAGGACGGCGGGCCCGGATGCCTGCCCGCCGCTCATCGCCGGGGTGGGGGTCGGCGGGACTTTCGAGAAGGCCGCGATCCTGTCGAAGAAGGCGCTCTTCCGCGAGCTGGGCGCGCCCAATCCCGATCCGTCCGTCGACGCGCTCGAGCGGGAGCTGCTCGACCGCGCGAACCGGCTCGGCATCGGGCCCCAGGGGTACGGCGGCGATACGACCGCGTTCGGGATCCACATCCTGACCTATCCCTGCCACATCACGTCCCTCCCCGTCGCGGTCACCATCGAGTGCCACGCCCACCGGCACAAGGAGGCGACGCTGTGACCGCCGCGCACCAGCAGGAGGAGGTGCCGGCGGTCGACAGCGTCCGAGCGCGGGCTTTGCCCGCGCAACCCCCTGGGGGGAGGTTCGGAAGGGGGGCGAAGCCCCCCTCCGAGGAAATCGAGTGCCACGCCCACCGGCACAAAGAGGCGACGCTGTGACCCAGGGGCACCGGCCGGGAACCGTTGAGGAAGGCAGGCGGGAGGCCGCGCGGGTCCTGCCGCGGCGAACCGCCCCACGGTGCTCGCTCCCGCACGGGCGTGAGGTTGGCCCCGCGCATCACCAGGCAAGCGAACTCCCGCGGC
>CAZDYT010000631.1:0-2880 GCA_964509395.1 uncultured bacterium | reverse complement strand
AACGAGCCTGGCTAGGACGCAGGGAGGAGGCGGCCCGAGGCGTATGCCGCATACGTTGAGGGCCGCCGACGACCGAGGACGACGCTAGGCGAAGTTAGGTGGACCCGCACTAGACGCCCATCAGGCGCGCGTAGATCTTCTCGTACCCCCGCGCATCGATGAGCCGCGGGTTGCCGATGGTCTGGGGATCGGTCTCGGCCATCTTGGCGAGCCGCGGGATGTCGCTCGGCCGCGCCCCGGTGAGCTCGCCGAACGGCGGGAACTCGAGGTCGCGCGTCAGCGCCGCGATCGCGGCGACGGCCCGGCGCGCGGCCTCGAGGGTCGAGAGCCCGCGGACGTCCTCCCCGAGCGCGCCGGCGATCCGCGCGTACTTCCCGGGATTCCCCAGAAGGTTGTACTCGCAGCACGGCGCCAGCATGATCCCCGTGAGGTAGCCGTGGTGGACGTCGAAGACGCCGCCGAAGGTCTGGGCCATCGCGTGGACGGCGCCCGCCGACTCCGAGCCGTACGCGAGCCCGGCGAGCGTCGCCGCCATCGCCATCTTGTAGCGCGCCTCCACGTCCTGGCCGTTGGCGAAGGCGATCCGGAGGGACCGGCCGATGTACTCCATGGCGAGGAGCGCGACCGCGTCGGTGAGCGGCTGGGCGTAGGCGCACGTGTAGCACTCGACGGCGTGCGAGAGGGCGTCCATGCCCGTGAAGGCCGTGAGGTGCGGCGGGAGGCCCACCACGAGGAGGGGGTCGATGAGCGCGAGGTGCGGGCCGATGAGCGGGCCCCCCACGTTGAACTTGACCTGGCGCGCGGGGTCGGTGATGACGGACCAGAGCGTGACCTCGCTGCCCGTGCCGGAGGTCGTCGGGACGCAGACGAGCGGCGGGATCCGCCGGGTGAGCGGCGTCCGGCCGTACTCGTAGTCCAGAATCTTCCCGCCGTGCGCGACCTCCACGCCGACCGCCTTCGCCACATCCATCGACGAGCCGCCACCGAGGGCGACCATGCCGTCCGCGCGGTGCTCGCGGTAGGCCTCGGTCCCGCGCGCGACGTGGTGGATCGAGGGGTTGCCGGCGACGCCGTCGAAGGTCGCCGGCTCGAGCCCGTGCGCCTTGAGGAGGCCGGCCGCCCGGTCCACGTGGCCGGTCGCCATCATGCCTCTGTCGGTGACGAGGAGCGGGCGGCGGAGGCCGAGCCGCGCGGCCTCCTCGCCGAGCGCGGCCAGCGCCCCGACCCCGTGCTTGATCACCGTGGGCAGCTCGTAGCTCTGGATCTTCAGCTGGGCGAGCTCCATGCTCCCTCCGGGTTGGTTGAAAGCCACCCGATCCTAGCAAAGCCCTCCCGCACGGGCAAGCCCGCGCCGCGAGCACCGGTCCGGATCGGGCGACCGGAGCCGTCCGGCGGCGCGGAATTGGCTTTGGGGCGCGTCGGCTGCGGGTACAATGCCATCGAGGCGCGCTCATGACGCTTCTCGAGCGCTACGATCGGCTGATCAATGGCCTGCTTGCCGAGCTCCGGCGCGAGTATGGCCCCCGCCTGGTGTCGGTTGCCGTGTTCGGGTCCGTGGGGCGGGGCACGCCCCGTGAGGATTCCGACGTCGATCTGCTCATCGTCGCCCGGGATCTGCCGCAGGGGCGGTTCCGGCGGGTCGAGGAGTTTCTCCCCGTCGAGGCCCGTGTCGAGGCCGCGTTGCGCGAAGGCTGGCCTGGTGGAACCGTCCCGACGCTCTCGCCCGTCTTCAAGACCCCGGCCGAGGCCGAGCAGGGAAGCCCGCTTTTTCTGGACATGGTGGAGGACGCCCGGATCGTCTACGACCCGGAGGGCTTCTTCGGACGATACCTCGAGCGTCTTCGCGCGCGGCTGCGCGAGCTCGGCGCCCGCCGGATTCGCCTCGGCAACGCCTGGTACTGGGAGCTCAAGCCGGACCTGAAGCCGGGCGAGGTTTTCGGCCTGTGACGAACGAGAGTCTCGCCCGGAGCTACCTGACGAAAGCCCGGGCCCGGCTGAAAGCGCTGGCGGTCCTGCGGGACGAGGGCGACATCGACTTCGTGCCGACCGAGCAGTACTCCGCCGGCGATGCGCACCGGGCCTACGACGAGGCCGCCTGGGTCGTCAAGCTCGCCGAGGACGTGATCGGTCGCCTCCCCCGGTGAGGGCACCCGCGCCCTCTTCCGGGTCCTCGCCGGCCGAGCGCCGAGAGGCCACCGGCGCCGTGCTCGATCGCCGTGGACAGCTCGTAGCTCTGAATCGGCTCAGCGGTCGAAGGCGCGGAACTCTCCGCTCTCTTCGACGGCGACGGGATAGCCCTCGATGGCGGCGGGAATCTGCCTGAGGAGCTCGGGGGTCTTCTTGGCGACGAAGACCTTGATGCACGGCGTTCCCTCGCAGAGTCCCCGGGCGGTTCCCACGACGCCCGGGATCGCCATCAGGCGGTCGGTGTGCGCCTCGAGGGCCTCTTCGATCGTTCTGTGCGGCATCGGCGTCGCTCCCCGTCCGCCGTCTGCGCCCGGCTGGCCACTCGCCCCGGCGCCAGCAAACAGCGACAGGAGGCAAGCCGCCGCCAGGAGCGCGCTTCCCGTGAACCGCATCGGACGATTCCCACTCTACTCTTCGCGTCAAGCGATGGGCAAGGGAGCCGGAACGAGGCAAGCGACGGTGCGCCGTGTCCGATGAGGGAAAACGAATGGGGCCGGCCAACGGCCGGCCCCGTTCTCTGGCGCGGGTCTAACCCGACTTATTCACGAAGCGTCGGGTGGGTCCTGCCGCGGCGAACAGCCCACCGGCGTCCTCGCGGCGGAAGAGCGTGGCGCCCCTGAGGCCGTCCGGAGCCCCATGCGCGGATCACCGCCGGCGGTGTATCCCCGCCGCTGCGGGCGCCGTGGGCGCCCG
>CAZDYT010000630.1:0-2890 GCA_964509395.1 uncultured bacterium | reverse complement strand
CCAAGGGGTACGGGTTCATCGAGCAGGAGGACGGCGAGGACGTCTTCGTCCATTATTCGGCAATCCAGGGTGAGGGCTTCAAGACCCTCTCGGAAGGTCAGAAGGTCGAGTTCGAGGTCGCCCAGGGTCCCAAGGGGCTCCAGGCGACGCGGGTCGTGAAGCTCTAGCGCCCCCTTCCCTCCGGACATGTGCCCCCGGCCGCGCCGGCCGGGGGCTTTCTTTTCACTGAAAGGGGGGCTTGGCCCCCCCCTTCGAACCCCCCAGGAAGGGAGCGACGTCGCGAAGGCCGCAGACCGGAGCCGTCGCGACCAGATGACGAATGGCACGGGCCGGGTACCCGGGAAGCGAGTGCGCGCTCGGGGCGCTTCGGTCTAGCCCGTGGCGCCAGTCCTGGCGTCGGGGTGGTCATTCGCTCGGCGTGGGTCTGTCCGGCGGCCGGGTGTTAGAATGGGGCCGCGATGATTGAGTTCGTCCTCCGGAAGGTCTTCGGCTCCAAGCACGATCGCGACATCAAGCGTCTCCGGCCCGCCGTCCAGGCCATCACCGCCCTCGAACCCAAGGTGGGGCCGTTCTCCGATGCGGACCTGCGTCGCCGGACGGACGAGCTCCGCAAAGAGGTCCAGGACGGGGCCGAGCTGGATGAGCTGATCCCGGAGGTGTTCGCGCTCGTCCGGGAGGCCGGCCGGCGCCGGCTGGGCATGCGCCACTTCGACGTCCAGCTCATGGGGGGTATCGTCCTCCACCAGGGCAAGATCGCCGAGATGGCGACGGGCGAGGGCAAGACCCTCGTGGCGACGCTTCCGGCCGTGCTCAACGGGCTGACGGGTCGGGGCGTTCACATCGTGACGGTGAACGACTACCTCGCCCGTCGCGACGCGCAGTGGATGGGCCCGATCTACCACCTCCTCGGGCTTTCCGTCGGGGTGATCCAGCACGAGGCGTCTTTCCTTTACGAGCCCACGTACCTCTCCGCCGACGCCCGCTTCGTCCATCTGAGGCCGTGCGCCCGGCGGGAGGCGTACCTCGCCGACATCACCTACGGGACCAACAACGAGTTCGGCTTCGACTACCTCCGTGACAACATGCGTTTTACCCTGGACGAGCTCGCCCAGCGCGAGATCCACTACGCGATTGTCGACGAGGTGGACTCGATCCTGATCGACGAGGCGAGGACCCCCCTCATCATTTCGGGGCCGGCCGAGGAGTCGACGGAGCTCTACTACAAGATCGATCGAATCATTCCCCGGCTCACCCGTGCCGCGACCATCACCGAGGGCAAGCTCCACGAAATCGAAGAGATCCGGGCGGGCGACTACATCGTGGACGAGAAGTCGAAGACGGTCACGCTCACCGAGACCGGCATCGCCAGGTGCGAGCAGCTCCTCGGGATCGCGAACCTCTACGATCCCATCCACATCGACACGCTCCATCACATCAACCAGGCGCTCCGAGCGCACGCCCTCTACAAGCGCGACGTGGACTACGTGGTCAAGGACGGCCAGGTCATCATCGTCGACGAGTTCACGGGGCGCCTCATGCCCGGACGGCGGTGGTCGGACGGCCTCCATCAGGCAGTCGAGGCCAAGGAAGGGGTCCGGATCGAGCGCGAGAATCAGACTCTCGCCACGATCACGTTCCAGAACCTCTTCCGCATGTACGACAAGCTCGCGGGCATGACAGGCACGGCCGACACCGAAGCCGCCGAGTTCGCGAAGATCTACAAGCTCGACGTCGTGGTCATCCCGACGAACCGGCCACTGATCCGGACGAACCACGCCGACGTCGTGTACAAGACCGAGCGGGAGAAGTTCGACGCGGTGACGGCCGAGGTCAAGGAGCTCTTCGCGAAGGGCCGGCCCGTCCTGATCGGGACGGTGTCGATCGAGAAGTCGGAGCGGCTCTCGAAACTCCTCCGAAAGCACGGCATCCCGCACCAGGTCCTGAACGCCAAGTACCATGAAAAGGAGGCGGAGATCGTGGCCCAGGCCGGCCGGCTCGGGGGCGTCACCATTGCCACGAACATGGCCGGCCGCGGGACGGACATCCTGTTGGGGGGCAACCCGGACTTTCTGGCGAAGGAAATGCTCCGCAAGCGCGGGCTCGATCCGTTCGCCGCCGCCGAGGAGCACCGCCGCCGCGCCTACGAGGAAGCCCGCAGGACGACCGACGAGGAGCATCAGCGCGTCGTCGAGCTGGGGGGGCTCCACATCCTCGGGACGGAGCGCCACGAGTCGCGGCGGGTCGACAACCAGCTCCGGGGCCGTGCCGGGCGGCAGGGCGACCCGGGCTCCTCCCGCTTCTACCTTTCTCTCGAGGACGACCTCCTCCGGATCTTCGGCTCCGAGCGGATCCAGAAGATCATGGACCGCCTCGGCATGGAGGAGGGCGAGCCGATCGAGCATCGGCTCGTCACGCGGGCGATCGCGACCGCGCAGAAGCGGGTCGAGAACCACCACTTCGAGATTCGCAAACACCTGCTCGAGTACGACGACGTCATGAACAAGCAGCGCGAGGTCATCTACGGCATGCGGCGCGAGATCGTCGAGGGCGAGAGCCAGGAGGAGACGGTCCGCGAGTGGATGGAGGAGCTGCTCGACGAGATCGTGGACACGTACGCGAGCGCCGGGACGCACCCCGAGGACTGGGATCTGACGGGCCTCGCGGAGGCGATGCACCGGCAGTTCGACGTGAAGCTGCCGGCGACGGTCCAGACGCGGGAGGTCGTCTCGCAGGACGCGATCCGCCAGCACCTCTGGGACGCGGTCCAGGCGCGATACGGCGCCCGCGAGCAGGAGGTCGGCACGGAGGTGCTCCGGCACCTCGAGCGGTGGGTGATGCTCCAGATCATCGACGCTCAGTGGAAGGACCACCTCCTCTCGATGGACCACCT
>CAZDYT010000629.1:0-2894 GCA_964509395.1 uncultured bacterium | reverse complement strand
CCGAGATGCTTCAGCAGCCAGGGTTCGTCACGTTCTTCCTTGTCAACCTCACCGACCCCAAGCTCAGCGGGGTGTTCGCGCAGGGGATTGAGAAAGCCCAGCCCGGCGTGCAGGCCAGCACCAAGGAGGAGTTCGCCGCCGCCACCCGCGACCGGGTGCTGGGCGACATCATCCCCATCCTGGTCGTCATCCTCATGCTGGCGTTCGTCGTGGGCCTGGCGGTGGCCGGCCTCACCATCTACACGGCTACCGTGGAGAAGGCGCGCGAGTACGGCATACTGAAGGCGGTAGGGTTCACCAACCGCTACCTCTACCGGGTGGTCCTAGAGCAGAGCCTGGTGACGGGGCTCATCGGGTTCGTGGTGGGGATGGGCCTCACGCTCGTCGCCGGGCCCTTCGCCCAGAACCTGGTGCCGCAGTTCGTGATACTGGTGCGCTGGCAGGACCTCCTGGCGGTGTTCGGGGTCACACTGCTGATGGCCCTCTTCGCCGCCTACATACCCGTGCGCCGCCTCGCCCAGATCGATCCCGTTGCGGTGTTCAAGGGGTAGGAGAGGTGTCTGAAGGAAACGCGGTCCTGCGCATGGACGCCGTGACGAAGGTCTACGGCAGCGGCGAAGCCGCCGTCTTCGCCCTGGACAAGGTGGACTTCGAGGCCTACCCGGGCGAGGTCGTCGTGGTGATGGGGCCCTCGGGCGCCGGCAAGACCACCTTCCTTACCATCGCCGGGGCGCTCCTCCGCCCCACGGAGGGCCGCGTCGAGATCGCCGGGACGGAGATAACGTCTCTCAAGGAAAACCGGCTGCCGTTTGTGCGGCGCGAAAGGGTGGGCTTCATTTTCCAAAACTTCAACCTGCTGGAGGCGCTCACGGGCCTGGAGAACGTGCGGCTGGTCATGATGGACCCCGACAGCCGCGGCTCCGTCAACCGGGCCCGGGAGCTGCTGGAGATGTTCGGCCTGGGGCACCGCCTCAACTCCCTGCCCAAGAACCTCAGCGGCGGCGAGAAGCAGCGCGTCGGCATCGCCCGGGCGCTGGCCAACAACCCCGACCTCATCCTGGCCGACGAGCCGACCGCCAACCTGGACTCGAAGCGGGGCCAGGAGGTGATGCAGCTCCTGCGCCAGATCGCCCTGGAGCTGCACCGCACCGTCGTCATCGTCAGCCACGACCACCGCATCCGCGAGGTGGCCCACCGCGTCCTCTGGCTGGAGGACGGCCGCTTCCGCGCCGACGTCATAACGGAGCGCGACCCGGTCTGCGGTCGGCCGGTGGAGGTGGAGGGGGCGCGGACGGTGGAGTACGAGGGGAGCACTTACTACTTCTGCGCCGACCAGTGCCTCAAGCTCTTCGAGGCGACCCCGCGGCGGTTCCTGGAGGCCGTAGAGGAATAGCGGCCGGCCTCATGACGGTGCGAACTGCCTATACCATCCTGGTCGGGCTGACCTGCGCCCTGGCGATCGCCGGCGCCTTCCTGCCCTGGGCCTCACTGGACCTACCGCTGCTCGCCTCCATCACCCGCTCCGGCTACCAGGGCGACGGGCTCATCACCCTCCTGCTGGGGATAATGGCGGCCGGCTTCGCCGGCTACCTGTGGTTCCAGCCCGGCCCGGGCTCACGGCTCATCCCGATGTTCACCGCTTTTCTGGGCGTCCTCGTCTTCGCCATCGCCGTCATCAACTACGTGGACACGGAGCGGTCGACCGGCGCCCTGGAGCGGGAGCTGAAGTCGAGCGTGTCCGACCCGTTCGGCCTCGGGCTGCCGGAGCTCGTGGACGTCGATCTCGATAGCCTCGTGGACACCGGCTCGGGCGTCTACGTCACCATGGTCGCGGGGGCCATCCTCGCCCTAGCGAGCGGCGCCGCCTTCGCGGCCTACTACTTGGAGCTGCCGGGGCTGGTCCCCGAAGGCGGGGGCGCCTGCCTTCGCTGCAAGGCCCGGCTCCCCGACGGGGCAAAGTACTGCGCCGCCTGCGGCCAGAGCGTCGATTAGAGCCGTCAGAAGCCGGGGAAGCGCGTGATGCACACCACAGAGCAGTCGCGCCCGTGAACCCGCTCGGCCTCGCTGAGGGCCTCCTCCACGCTCCCGGTGGGGATAAAGCCGACGTGTCGGGGAACGTCCGGGTCGTCCGGCCCGGCGACGAACACGCGGGCGGCGTGGCGCAGCCGCTTCAAGGGGTGGGTGGCCATGATGGCGTGGACGGGGTGGAAGGCGTAGCCGTTGCGGTAGGCGTCGATGTAGTCGGCGCGGGCGGCGAACTCGTCCGTGTAGCGCTCGCTGATCTCATAGGGGTCGCGCGTCTCCGGCAGCACCCGGTCCCAGACCTCGCGGTAGGCCGGGTGGTGCTCCATGTCCCAGTCCTCGGGGCAGGGCGTGGCCATGATCACCGAGCAGCCCGGCTTGCCCAGCGCCTCGATGTACCCTCCGATATAGCCGAGGCCGGACGAGATCAGGGTCAGGATGGGGTTCATCCGGGCGAAGGTGGCGTAGGGGCTCCACGCGGGCACGCCGTAGATGACGACGTCCGCCCGCTCCGGCGCCTCCGAGCGACGCGGCGGGTAGAGGCTCTCGATCACCTCCAGGGCGGCGGCCCTGGTCTCCTTCACGCCGCCCGCCCAGATCCGGCTGACCGTCGCCGGGTTGGCTAGAATCGTCTCCACCTTGAAGACGCGCCGGCCCAGCGCCGACTCCAGGTGCTCGCCCATCTCGTCGTAGATGCGGTGCATCCGGTTGTCGCGGACGGACATGGACATGCCGTCCGGCGTGTGCGTCCAGCGGATGGAGCGCCAGGTGGACAGGCCGACGCAGACGGACTTCCAGCCGCCGTTGAAGCCCAGGTGGCAGGACGCGTTGACGTACACCGTCAGGTCGCTCTCGGCGGCCAGGCGGTGCAC
>CAZDYT010000628.1:0-2895 GCA_964509395.1 uncultured bacterium | reverse complement strand
CCTGTACGGATTGCCGGCCCCCATGCAGCCGCTCCGCGCGCTCGCGGACGGCCGCGGGGTGCCCCTGATCGAGGACGCCGCTCAGGCCTTCGGGGCGACGCTGGAGGGCCAGGCCGTCGGGGGCCTGGGAACCGCGGGCGCCTTCAGCTTCTATCCGACGAAGCCACTCGGGGCCTATGGCGACGCCGGGCTGGTCGCGACCCGGGACGGCGAGCTGGCGGCGCGGGCGCGCCGCCAGCGCAATCACGGGCAGACCCAGAAATACGACCACGTGGAGCTCGGCTGGAACAGCCGCCTCGACGAGCTGCAGGCGGCCATCCTCCGGGTGAAGCTCCGCCACGCGGCGGCCTGGACGGAGGCTCGGCGCCGGCTCGCGATGCGATACGCGGCGGGGCTGGCGGGGTATCCCGTGACCCTGCCCGAGGAGCCCCCGGGCGCGCGTCACGCGTTCCACCAATACACGATCCGGACCCCGCGGCGCGACGCGCTGGCCAAGCACCTGGCCGCCGCACGGATCGGCACCGCCTGTCACTACCCGCAGCCGATCCCGGGACAGCCGATCTTCCGAGGCCTGGGCTGGGACCCCACGGCGTTCCCGGTGGCCTGGAAGGCCTCCCAGGAGGTGCTTTCGCTCCCTTGTTTCCCGGAGCTCACAGAGGACGAGGTGGATGCGGTGACGCGGGCGATCCTCGCCTTCTTCCAGGGAGAGTGCTGAACAGCTGAGGCAACGCCGCCGTCGATTAGGAGAGCCGGAATGCGAGTGCTGATCACGGGCGCGACCGGCTTCGTCGGGAGCCACTTGGCCGACTACCTCGTGGCCCGTGGAGACGTCGAAGCTTACGGAACCCACCGCTGGCGGAGCCGGATGGAGAACATCGAGCACCTCCGCGGCCGACTCCGACTCGTCGAGTGCGACCTGCGCGATGCAGCGGCCACGCGGCGGGTGCTGGCCCAGGTCCGCCCCGATCGCGTCTTCCATCTCGCCGCCCAGAGCTACGTACCGACCTCGTGGCTGATCCCCGGCGAGACGCTGACGGGGAACGTCACCTGCCAGGTTAACCTGTTCGAGGCGGCGCGGGAGCTCGAGCTGCCAGCGCGCTTCCACATCGCCGGCTCCAGCGAGGAGTACGGGTTAGTCAGGACAGAGGAGCTCCCGATCCGGGAGGACCACCCGCTCCGGCCGCTCTCGCCCTACGCGGTATCGAAGGTCGCCCAGGACCTCCTGGCCTACCAGTACTGGCAGAGCTACCGCCTCCACACGGTGCGCACCCGGGGGTTCAATCACACCGGACCCCGGCGCGGCGAGGTCTTCGTGACCTCGAACCTCGCGCGCCAGATCGCCGAGGTCGAGAAAGGCCGGCGGGAGCCGGTCGTCTGGATCGGCAACCTCGACGCGATCCGCGATTTTACCGACGTGCGCGACATGGTGCGTGCCTACTGGCTCGCACTGGAGCACGGCGAGCCCGGCGAGGTGTACAACCTCTGCTCCGGCCGCGGGTACACGATCCGGAACGTCCTCGAGATCCTGCTCGGGCTCGCGCAGGCCCGGGTGGAGGTCCGCGAGGACCCGGCGCGACTCCGGCCGTCGGACGTGCCGGTCCTGGTCGGAGACGGCACCCGCTTCCGGCAGATCTCCGGCTGGCAGCCGACTATGCCTTTCGAGGTCACGCTGAAGGACCTGCTGGACTACTGGCGGCAACGCGTGTGAGGCTTCCATCGTTTCAGACCGTCGATCGCCCCAGGCACCGCATCACAGAGACGTGATCCCCCTGGGGGGAGGCAGGCCCGAGCCGGTCGCTGAATAGCGACCGGCCCGGCTTTGCCGGGAGGGCCGGCGGAGGGGGGCTGCGCCCCCTCCGAAGATCATGAAGGTACTGGTCACCGGTATCACGGGGTTCGCCGGCAGCCACCTCGCCGAGCTGGCGCTGGCCGAGGGCGCGACGGTCTTCGGGACCGTCCTGCCGGGCGCCCCGGAGGACAACCTCACGGGCATCCGTCCCAAGCTCGTGACCCTGCCGTGCGACCTCACGGAGCCGGGTGCCGCGGCGCGCGTCCTGGCCGAGGTGCGGCCGGACCGGGTGTTCCATCTCGCGGGGGCGAGCGTGGTGGCGACCTCCTGGGCCCGCCGCGGCGAGGTCCTCCGCGCCAACCTCGACGGGACCTTCCAGCTCCTCGAAGGGCTCCGGGCACATCCCGCTCGGTGCCTGCTCGTCTCGTCGGCGGAGGTGTACGGAGCCGTTCCGGAGGCCGCTCAGCCGATCACCGAAATCCAACCCGTGTGCCCGCTCTCGCCCTACGCGCTCTCCAAGGCGTGCCAGGAGCTGTACGCGGGCTACTACGTGCGCGCGGAGGGGCTGCCTATCGTCATCGCGCGCGCGTTCAACCACGTGGGCCCTCGCCAGGGGCCGGGCTTCGTCTGGAGCGACGTCGCGCACCAGGTCGCGGCGATCGAGAAGGGACGGAAGCCCCCCGTCCTCGAGGTCGGCACCGTCACCACGGCGCGGGACTTCACGGACGTGCGCGACATGGTACGCGCCTACTGGCTGCTTCTCGAGCAAGGCGCTCCGGGCGAGGTCTACAACGCCGCCTCGGGCCGGGCGGTCACGATCCGGACGGTCGTCGACGGCTTCCTGGCGCTCGCGAGGCATCCCATCGAGGTTCGTGTCGTGCCCGAGCGCGTGCGCCCGATCGACCTGCCGTTGCTCCTCGGAGACGCGGGGCGGCTCCGGGCGCTCACCGGCTGGAAGCCTCGGGTTCCGCTCGAGCAGAGCCTCGCGGACGTGCTGGCCGACTGGCGCGCCCGCGTTTGATCCCGGAGGGCTCCGCTTCCCCCGACGGCCCTCCCGGCCCGGCGACCGCCAGCTGGCTGGGGAGTAAATCTGGCGCCGTGAGCGG
>CAZDYT010000627.1:0-2903 GCA_964509395.1 uncultured bacterium | reverse complement strand
CCCGTCTTCATGAACGGGATGGGGCGCGGGTGCCTGCCGCACGATCACCCGTGCGCGTTCCAGCTCGCCCGCGGGCTCGCGCTCCGGGAGGCGGACCTCGTCCTCGTCCTCGGCACGCCGCTCGACTTCCGCCTCGGCTACGGCCGGCCGCCGGCCTGGTCCGAGAAGGCGCGGCTCGTGATGGTGGACGCCGACGCGAGCGAGTTCGGGCGGAACCGGCCGGTGGACGCCGGCATCGCGGCCGACATCCGCCTCACCCTCGAGGCGCTCCGGCTCGCCGTGCCGGCCGGGTCGGCCCGGCGGACGGAGGCCTGGCGGCGCCGGCTTCGGGAGAAGGAGGACGCCGAGCAGGCCACGCAGGCGGTCCTCGCGGCCTCCGACCAGATCCCGATCAGCCACTACCGCCTCGCCGCCGAGCTGGCGGCGGTGATGGACGACCGCACGTGCCTCGTCGCCGACGGCGGCGACGTCGTGACGTGCGCGTCGAAGATCGTGCCGCTCTCCCGGCCGGCCCAGTGGCTCGACCCCGGGCCCCTCGGCGTCCTCGGGGTCGGCCCGCCGTTCGCGCTCGCGGCGAAGCTCCTCCATTCCGGGTGGCGGGTGCTCCTTCTGTCGGGCGACGGCGCGTTCGGCCTCAACGGCATGGAGCTCGAGACGGCGGTGCGGTTCGACCTGCCGCTGGTCTGCGTCGTCGGCAACGACGGCGGGTGGGGGATGATCCGGACGATCCAGGAGAGCTTCTACGGGCGCGAGCGCGTCGTCGCGACGTCGCTCCCGTTCACCCGCTACGACCGCGTGGTCGAGGCGCTCGGCGGGGCCGGCGAGAGGATCGAGGACCCCGCCCGCCTCCGTCCGGCCCTCGAGCGGGCCCTCGGCTCGGGCCGGGTCACGTGTCTCAACGTGATCCTCGATCCGGCCGCCTACCGCCGCGAAGGCGGCGGCAGCCTCGCGCTCTGAGTCACAGTCTCTCGCCGGCAACCGCTGCCAGGGCGGCCTGGTAAAAAACGAGCCAGGGCTGCGTGAAGAGTCGTCACTTGCGCACCCCCCGTCGGCGAAACCTGCCGGCCGATGGGCCCGAGGTCTCTCCGCCGCCCAGCGGGGTCCGGATCCCACGCCGATGCCCAAGTTCTTGCAAGACGGAGGATTCCGAGGCGGCCGGACTTCACCGCGTGTTTAGTCCCATCGCCTGCCGCACCTGGCACCGCTCTTGCTGCGTCCTAGGGTGCGTAGAAGGGCCCGTCGGCACAGGTGGTCGGGCGGGAGGAGGTGGGCGGCATGGGAGGTCCCTGGAAAGCTCGAGACTTCAATCCGGCCGCGTGGAGACCGCCGGCGGCTCACATCGAGGGGCACGGCGACTCCGTTGGCTCAAATGGCACCCACGACTACCTGGTCGGCATCGTGATCGGCTATATCGCCTCGGTGGTGACGTCGATCGCGATCGTCCTCACGCTCATCAAAGGCGGCTGGTAAACGCCGGCGGCGCGAGCCGCCCTGTGACGAATCTCGTCACCGCACGGCTCAAAAGTGACAGTCGGACGCCGCCCAGTGCGGCGTCCCGGCGCGCGGGGCCGCCGGCGCCCCCCGGGCTCGAGTCTCATTTGGGAAATCCCGAGGCCTCCTGCGCGCGCCGACCCTCCTGAAACCCCTCGCCGTTTGTCGAGCCGCTCCCACTGGAGGGCGCTCCTCCTGCTGACGCCCCCTCGCCTTGACCCCTCGCCGACCGGCCAGTAGAATTCCGTCGGGAGCCCGACATGCCGATCTACGAGTATCACTGCGCGGATTGCCGCCGGCGGGTGAGCCTGCTCGTCATGCGGATCTCGGACCCCGGGACGCCGCGTTGTCCGCGCTGCGGCGGCGAGCGGCTCACGCGCCTCCTCTCCCGCTTCGCGACGATCCGGTCGGAGGATGATCGGCTCGAGTCGCTGGCGGACCCGGGCAAGCTCGGCGGTCTCGACGAGAACGATCCCCAGAGCGTCGCCCGCTGGATGAAGAAGATGGGGGGCGAGATGGGCGAGGACGTGGGCGAGGACTGGGACGAGATGGTGGACGAGGCCGTCGAGCAGGAGGCGGCCGGAGGCGAGGGCGAGACGACCGGGGCCTCCGACGCCGGGGACGACCTCTGACTGCCCCGGGTCCAGCAACGGCTCACTCCGTCATCGCGTCCTAACGGTCGGGGGAGGGGGATGCCAGGAGCGGGCTCGTGAGGGTGGAGCGGCTCCCTGCCTGGGGAGCGTTGGGGTTGAACGAGGCGGCGTGGAACCGCCTGGTGGCCCGGTCCCACGGGAATCTTCCCTTCCTGACCTGGCAGTTCCAGACGACCTGGTGGCGCGTCCTCGGCGAGCGCGAGGGCTCGCTCCACCTCCTGGCCGTGCAGGACGGTGCCGCCGAGTGGGTCGGGGCGCTCCCACTCTACAAGATGCCGACGCCCGTCGGCCCCGTCCTCCGCCTCGTGGGCGGCGTGGACGTCGCCGACTACCTCGACCTCGTCGCGGTCGCCGGGCACGAGGAGGCGGTCTGGAAGGCCCTCCTCGCGGCGCTCGCGGACGGGCCGTGGCGCGCGCTCGACCTCCGCCCCGTCCCCGCCAGCTCCCCGACCGTGGCGCTGCTCCCCGCGCTCGCGCGCGCCGCCGGGCTCGCGTGCCGGATCGAGTCGGAGGACCGCTGTCCCGTTATCGAGCTGCCGGCCTCCTGGGATGCCTACCTCGCTCAGCTCTCGGGCAAAGACCGCCACGAGCTTCGTCGAAAGCTCCGCCGGGCCGAGAAGGCCAGGGCCCGCGTCGAAGTGGCGCGCACCCCCGGCGGGATCGCCGCCCTCCTGGACAGCTGCGTCGCCCTCCACCGGAAGTCGAAGGCGGGCAAGGCGCGCTTCATGGACGAGCGGATGGAGGTCTTCTTCCGGGAGG
>CAZDYT010000626.1:0-2906 GCA_964509395.1 uncultured bacterium | reverse complement strand
CTTCCTCCGCCACTACGGCTGAATCTTCTGCCGCGAGCACGTCGCGCAGTTGCGCGAGCACGAGCAGGCCTTCCGCGAGGCGGGCGCGGGCCTGGCCGTCGTCGGCCTCGGGAACCGGGACGACGCGCAGCGTTTCCGCGAGGAGACCGGCATCACGTTCCCGCTCCTGGTCGACGAGCGGCGGGAGGCCTATCGCGCGGCGGGGCTGCGGACGGCCTCCCCGCTGCACCTCTTCCGCCGCGACAACGCCGCGGCGCGGGCCCGGGCACGGGCGGGCGGCCAGCGGCAGCGTCGGACCGGCAGGCACCCCTTCCAGCTCGGCGGGAGCTTCGTCTTCGGTCCCGGGAATGTCGACCGGTACGCCCACGCGAGCGAGACGTTCGGGGACAACGCCTCCCCAGCCGCCCTGCTCGCGGCGCTCGGCTGAGCGCCCGGCCGGGAGGGTCGCCGGAGGGGGCAGGGCTCCCTTCCGCAGGTCTACCGGGCCCTCAGGATCAAAAAGTACTGATACGGAAGAAAGTCCCACTCGGCCGAGAGGGTCAAGCCCGCGCGCCGAGCATCCCTGAGGAACGCCTCCCGAGCGACGCGCTGCTCGACCGGCGGCCCCACCGGCGTCTCCCGCCGGTGAAAGTCGACGTTCACGAGCCGGCCGCCCCGCCGGAGCGCGCGGACCAGCCGCCTCAGGTAGGCGGGCCCGTCGGGGAAGTGGTGATAGGTGTCGACGATCGCGATGAGGTCGCAGGACCGGGTGGGAAGCAGCGGGTCGTCCTCCAGCCCCAGGACCGGCGTGACGTTCCGGACCCGCGCCTCGCGGATGCGCGCGGCCAGGACTTCGAGCATCCGGGGCTCGGCGTCCACGGCGTAGACGTGCCCCGCTCGGCCCACGGCCCGGGACAGGCGAAGCGCGAGGTAGCCGGACCCGGCCCCGATCTCGCATACCGTCGCGCCGCGGCGCAGCGCGAGCGCCCGCACGACCTTCCGGGGCTTCTGCCACGCGGCGCGGGCGGGGTCGTCGAGGCGAGCGAGATAGGCCTCCAGGTCCTCGGGGTTGCCGTGTCGCCCGCCGGAGCCGTGGTGGGGTCGCGGGTCCGGCGCCCTCACCGAAGGCGGCTTCCCTGACGCACGCCGCGCAGGCCCGGCCGATCCGGTGCGCCGGTCGTGCGCCGCATGGCGGCCGCGCCGTGGTCGAAGGCGATGTCGCGCATCGGCATTCCGGACCTCCAGGATGCCCCGCCGCGCGTCCAATGTCCATGGCGAGGCCCGCGGGTCGGCCCCGCATGGGTCAGGGCCGCTGCCCCACGAGCCGGCGAGCGCGGTATCCTCTCCGAGGCAGCGGCGCAGCGACGGAGAGCAGCCCGCCGCTGCGTCGCGTGTCCGCGAGCATGACGCGGTAACCACCGGAGCGCACAAGAGGCGAGCCCCCTTTGACCTTTGCGCCGGACGCGCCCGCCGTCAGACAGACGGCGCCGGCCGTGCTCATCAGCACGCTCTGCTCGGTGACGTTCCTCGTCTCGAGCACGGGGACCGCGATCGCCCCGTTCCTCCTCGAGATGGCCCGCGACCTGCGCACCGAGCTCGCGGCGGTGGGGAACCTGGTCTCGGTGCTGAGCGTCGCCTGGGGGGCGATGTCGCTCGCCGCGGGCGCGGCCTCCGACCGCCTGGGGCGCCGGCCGATCCTCGTCCTCGGTGTCCTGACGCTGGGCGCGGCGCGGCTCGGCCTCGCGCGGGCCGAGCCATACGCCCGGGCGGCGGCATGGCGGCTGGCCCCCGGGGTCGGTCGCGGGGCCTACCTGGGCACCGAGCTCGCGGCGGTCTCGGACCACGTGGCGCCCGCGCAACGCGGGCGGGCGCTCGGCTGGGTCATCACCGGCCAGTCGCTCTCGCTGGTGTTCGGCGTGCCGCTCCTGACGTTCATCGGCTCCTTCGGCGGCTGGCGCGGCGCCATCGCCGCCCAGGCCGCCGCGACGCTGGCGGCGGCACTCGTGATCCGGCTCGTCGTCCCTCGCGCGTCGGGACGCCGTTCGGCGGAACACATGTCGGCCGGTTCTGTCGCGAAGCTCTTCAACGCGCGGGTGCTGGCGCTCCTCGGCGCGAGCGCCATGGAGCGGGCGTGCTTCGCCGCCATGACGGTCTACCTGGCGACGTTCCTCCTGACGAGCTACGGGGTTTCCCTCGCCGAGCTCGCCGGGGGGCTGGTCCTCGTCGCCCTCGGCAATCTCGCCGGCAACCTCCTCGGCGGCCAGCTGGCCGACCGGCTGCCGTCGCGACCCCTCACGTTCGCCGTGTCCTCGGTGGCCACCGCGATCCTGGCCTTCCCGCTCATGCTCTGGCTCCCGGGGTTCCTCCCCTCCATTGGCCCTGGGGTTTGCCTACTCGCTGGCCAACGCGCTCGGCCGGCCTCCGCTGATGGCCGCGCTCAGCGAGGTCTCCAGCGAAGCGCGCGGCGCGGTCCTGGGCCTCAACATCACCGCCGGGAGCCTCGGCTGGATCGGCGCCACGGCGGTGGGCGGCTGGCTCATCACGCGCTTCGGCTTCGGGAGCCTCAGCGTCTTCAGCGCGGTGACGGGGCTCCTGGGTGCCGCGCTGGCGGCGGCGAGCTGGTGGGCGGCGCGGCGGGGGCCCCGCCGCTGAATCCGGCGGCCCGGCGAGTCCCCGGGCGGCGCTTCCGCGGGCGGCGTCACGCTCCCGCGCGCGCGGGCACGATCCGACCCATCTGGCCGCGCTGGTAGTCCTCGATCGCCTGCCGGATCTCCGCCTCCGTGTTCATGACGAAGGGGCCGTAGCGCGCGATCGGCTCGCGGAGCGGGACGCCGGCGAGGAGGAGCACCTCGAGGGCCCGCGCGGCGGTCGGGGGGATCGCGAGGGCCACCGCCTCGCCGGCGCCGGCGAAGAGGACGAGCTGCCCG
>CAZDYT010000625.1:0-2910 GCA_964509395.1 uncultured bacterium | reverse complement strand
GATGAGTGCACATCATACAAGCGAGCCGGGGAGGGGAAGCCGGACCGCAAGGAAACGACAGCGTCAGGGCGAGTCCGGAGGGGGCTCCCCGCCCGGCGAGCCACTGGCGGGTGCGCCGCGCAGCGTGCGGAGCGAGGGACCGACGCCTCACCCTCGGGCGCCCGGAGCGGACCGGGGTCCCGGTCGGGCGAAGGCCCGGTGGACTGCTCGGTTGGGGGGCGGAGCCCCCCTCCGAGTTCCCTAGCCGTGCGGCTGGCCTTCCTGGGCACCTCGGGGGCGGTCCCGTCGCCCTGGCGGGACACGACGGCGCTGGTCTTCGAGGTCGGGCGGGAGCTCGTCCTGGTGGACTGCGGCGGGAGCCCGGTCCAGAAGCTCCGGCGCCTCGGCCTCGACCCGCTCGCGCTCACCCGGGTCGTGATCACCCATACCCACCCGGACCACGCCTACGGCCTTCCCGTCCTCGTCCAGAACCTGATCCTCCTCGGGCGCGAGGCGCCGCTCCCGGTCTTCTGCCGCGCCGAGCACGTCGAAACCCTCCGGGAGCTCCTCCGGCTCTTCCGCCTGATCGACCGCGAGGGCGCCTTTCCGGTCCTCTTCGAGGGCGTGGCCCCGCGGAGGGGGCCGCTCCTCCAGAGCGGGGGGCTCACCATCTCGGCGGCCCCCAACGACCACGGCGCCATGCCCAACCTCGCCCTCCGGGTCGAGGGCGACGGCGCCGCCGTCGTCTACTCCTCGGATACCCGGCCATGCGCCGCCGTCGTCGAGCTCGCCCGCGGGGCCGACCTGCTCATCCACGAGGCCACCTTCGCGGAGCGCGACCGCGAGCGCGCCGGCTGGCACTCCACGGCCCGGGAGGCGGGCGAGGTGGCCCGCGCCGCCGGGGTGCGCCGCCTGCTCCTCACCCACGTGGACGCCCCGTATCACGGGCGGCTCGCCGCCCTGGCGGCCGAGGCCGCGCGGGCCTTCCCGGGTCCGGTCGAGGTCGCCGAGGAGCTCCGCTGGTACACCCTCTAGGGGACTCGGAGGGGGGCTGACGCCCCCCTGCCGAGCCTCCCCCCAAGGTTGCGCGGGCCCAGCCCGCGCTCCTGATTTTCTGGTCACCTCTGCCCCCATTTCCGTGCGGCCCCCCCGGGGGCGGTGGACCCTGCCCTCCCCAGCTATATCTAGTAGGATTTTGTGCTTGACACCACTAGATGATGTAGTTTACGGTGGGACTGCGGACCTGAGTGGGCTCCGAAACCACCGCCGCGAGGAGGGGGGCATGCGGATCGTCGCCGATCTCCACATCCACTCGAAGTATTCGCGGGCCACCAGCCGGGACATGGATCTCGCGACCCTGGCCCGCTGGGCGAAGCTCAAGGGGGTCACCCTCCTCGGGACGGGGGATTTCAGCCACCCGACCTGGCTGGCCGAGCTCCGCGCCCAGCTCGTCCCCGACGGGTCGGGGCTCTTCCGGCTCCGTCGAGGCCCGGACGAGATCCGGTTCATGCTCACCGTGGAGGTCTCGAACGTCTACACCGAGGGCGGGCGGCTCCGGCGGATCCACACCCTGATCTTCGCGCCCTCCTTCGAGGTGGTCGCCCGGATCAACCTCGCCCTCGGGCGGTTCGGCAAGCTCTCCGCCGACGGGCGCCCGACCTTCGGCTTCCCCGCCCGGGAGCTGGCCCGGCTGGTGCTCGAGATCTCGGAGGAGTGCCTGCTCGTGCCGGCCCACGCCTGGACCCCCTGGTACTCGATCTTCGGCTCCAACTCCGGCTTCGACAGCCTGGAGGAGTGCTTCGAGGATCTCGCCCCGGAGATCTTCGCCGTCGAGACGGGCCTGTCCAGCGATCCGCCGATGAATCGCTCCTGCCGGTTCCTCGACGGCGTGCGGCTGGTCTCCAACTCCGACGCGCATTCGCCCGAGAAGCTGGGCCGCGAGGCGAATCTCTTCGACGCGTCCCTCAGCTATGGGGCGATCTACGAGGCGCTCAAGCACGACCGCGGCTTCGAGGGGACGATCGAGTTCTTCCCGCAGGAGGGGAAGTATCATTACGACGGCCATCGTAACTGCGGCGTGCGGTGGCATCCGCTGGAGACGATCACCCGTCGCGGCGTGTGCTCGGCGTGCGGCAAGCCGGTGACGCGGGGGGTCATGTACCGCGTCGCGGAGCTCGCCGACCGGCTCGCGCCGGAGACGGCGCCGGCTAAGCAGCGCTTCTACTCGATCACGCCGTTGCCCGAGCTGTTGGCGGAGATGCTCGGCCAGCGCAGCCCGACGGGCGTGACGGTGCGGCGCGAGTATCACCGGCTGATCGAACGATTAGGACCGGAGTTTCATCTGTTGCTCTTCGCCGACCTGAAGGAGATCGAGCGCGTCGGCGGGGAGCGGCTCGCGGCCGGGATCGCGCGGTTGCGCAGCGGCGAGGTGGTCACCGAAGAGGGCTACGACGGCCAGTTCGGCAAGATCCGGGTGTTCGTCGAGTCCGCATCGCAGGAGGGCGAGTCACTGTTTCAGGCGGAGACGATGGACGCGCTCGTCAGGAGCGCGGGCCAGACGCGCAGCGTGGAGTTTGACATCGAGGAGTTTCAGCGTTGCCGGCGGCTTGCGCAGGGCGCGGCCGGCCAGGCCGTAGAGGCTCCGGGGACAGCCCCGCAGACCGACGAGCAGCAAGCGGCGATCGAATCCGCCGAGGGCGTGTGGATGATCCTCGCCGGGCCGGGGTCGGGCAAGACCCGGATTCTGACGGAGCGGGTCACGCATCTGATCGCGCGGCGGGAAGCCAAGCCCGGTGAGATCCTGGCCGTGACGTTTTCGAACAAGGCGGCACAGGAGATCCGCGAGCGGGTTGCCGCGAAGCTGGCAGCTCATCTCAACACCGTCCTTGGTTCGGGGTTCGGGGCTGTGGGTTCGGGGCCAGAAATTGTGGA
>CAZDYT010000624.1:0-2913 GCA_964509395.1 uncultured bacterium | reverse complement strand
AGGTCGGTATCACGCCGTCGCCCGCGCCAGGGTCGCCGCGCGCGCCCCGCTACGCGCGCCCCGCCAGGCCCGAGCCGCGGCAGGCCTGGGTCTCGGCTATCGATGGTACGGGCTCCCGCGGCGTTTGGCTCGTGCTGGAGGGCCCCTTCGGCGAGCGGACCCTCCTCTCTGCGCTCCTCAACGACGTGGCCGGCGTCCTGGACTTCGCCGGAGGGCCGACCGCGAAGAAGCGCCTCGACGAGCGGCTTCGGAGGCTTCGCGCCGAGAGCCCCCTGCCGTGGGTGGAGGTGTCGACCGCGTGGGCCCTCTCCCTGCTGGTCGAGGCGAGCGACCGGCTCAGCGCGACCGGCGCTCCCGTCCCCGCCGAGCTCGCGCGCTGGCGGGCCCTCTTCCCGGAGCCGGAGCCCACGGCCGTGCCGCCGATCTACGCGCGCGTCGCCGCCCCGGAGGTGGCCGCCGACCCGAGCCTCCTCGATCGGTCGGCCGAGCTCCTCGGGCTCCCCGAGCTGGCCGGCTGGTTTCTCGACCCCCCCGCCGTTCACGCGGAGGCCCTCGAACTCCTCCAGGCCAAGGAGAGCCGGCTCGTCGTCAGCGACCAGGTGAAGGAGGAGCGCCGCGCGGCGTTGATCGACCGCGCGATCGACCGCCACTTCGGTCCCGACGCCCGGCGCCTGTGGCAGCGCCGGCTGGAGGAGCAAGCGCTCGTGCTCCTCGAGACGGGGCGTCCGGTCGAGGCCCACCGGGCGCTGGCCGTGGCCCTCGCCCTGGCTGATGCCGAGCGGCCGGCACGACGCATCCCCTTTGTCCGCGTCCTGGTCGAGCGGAGCCTCGAGGTGGCGGGTGAGGTGGCGCTGGGGCGCTTGCCGGCCGACGAGGCGAGCCGGGCGCCGCGGCCGCCCAGCGCTGGCGCCCGCCCGGGTTGAGGCCGAGGGTCCCGCCCAATGCCGGAAGGGCTGCGAGGCGGGTCCCGGCTCCCCCGTCGCCCGCGCGCACCGCGGCCGAGATGAACACGCCAGGTACCTTCACCGACGTTCCCGGCCTCCTGGCCGGCCACACCTCGGACCCCCTCGCCGTGACGGGCTGCACCGCGATCCTCTGTCCGGGTGGCGCCGTCGCCGGCGTCGAGGTACGCGGGTGGGCCTCCGGCGTGGCCGGCCTCGACCTCCTCGACCCCCGGCACGTGGCCGAGCGGATCCACGGCGTCGTCTTGGCGGGTGGGAGCGCCTTCGGCCTCGAGGCGGTCTTCGGCGTGATGGCGCACCTCGAAGCGCAGGGGATCGGCTTCGCCACCCCGGGCGGGGTGGTTCCGTTGGTGGTCGGCGCGATCCTCTACGACCTCTCCGTCGGGGATGCCCGCGCCCGGCCCGATCGCGCCATGGGGCAGCGCGCCGCCGCCGCAGCCACGAGACACGGGGTGGCGGAGGGCTCGGTCGGCGCCGGAACCGGCGCCTCGGTGGGGAAGCTCTTCGGGATGGCCCGGGCGATGAAGGGCGGGCTCGGCACCGCGAGCCGGCGAGTGGGGGCTGCGAGGGTCGGCGCCCTCGTGGCCGTCAACGCCTTCGGCGACGTCCGGGACCCGGCGAGCGGGGCTCTCGTGGCGGGAGCTCGCGATGCCCCGGATGGCCACCAGCTCGTCGACGCGGCGCGCGCCCTCCGCGCCGGCGCCCCCGTGCCGGGCGTCCAGGGCACCCACACGACCATCGGCGTCGTCGCAACCGACGCGCGCCTGACGAAGGCTGAGGCCAGGCGCCTGGCAGGGCTCGCGCACCTGGGTCTCGCCGCGGTGCTCTCGCCCCCGCACACCACCGTGGACGGCGATACCCTCTTCTGCCTCTCGACGGGCGACATCGCGGCCCCGCTCGACGCGCTCGGCCTCGCGGCGGCCGACTGCGTCGCGGAGGCCGTCGTACGCGGCGTGCGGGCCGCGACCTCGCTGGGCGGGCTCCCGGCCTGGCGCGACCTGGCTACGGGGTGACGGCCGTCCCGGGCGCCCCGGGTTGCAGGCCGCCGGGGGAGCGATCTGTCAGGCCTGCGTTGCTCGGGGCGCCCCGGCTTGGTAGAGTAGCCTCGTGAGCGGACGCCTCATCCCCTTCCGACAGCCCTCGCGCGAGCCGGACGACGCCGGCGGGTTCGAGGAGGTGACGCGGGCGCGCGATCAAGCCGAGGCCCTCGTCGTCAAGAGCCTCCTCGAGGCCTACGGGATCCGCGTCCTCCTCCGGACCCATGTCGCGCAGTCGGTTCACCCCTTCACGGTCGGCGATCAGGGAGAGGTCCGCATCCTGGTCCCCCGGGACGCCGCCCCCGAGAGCCGGCGCCTGCTCGCCCGGCTCGCCCCCGGCCCGTCGTTCCCCTAGCGTGAGTTTACGCTGGAAGGCCCCCGCGGGGGCCGAATCCTCGGGGCTCACGTAAGGAACTCGCGGAGTTGGCGCGTGTGGCGTGTGTCGCGGAGTGTAGTTACTAATACTATTCTCCGAAAGATCGTCGATATGGCCCATAGACAAGCTACACAGGCCACATCAATAAGTATTGACAGGAGGTTCGGGGTAGTGTAGTTACTACTCATGCCCTCCCTCATCGCCAAGACCGTGCGCGGGCGCAAGTACTGGCAACTGGTCGAGTCCCGCCGCGTCCAGGGGCGGCCCCGCTCCTTCGTCCTCATGCACCTGGGGCGGCCCGAGGCCCTGCTCGCCCGGCTCCAGGCCGATGCCGCTGGCACCCGTCTCCGCTCGGTCACCCACGGGGCGGTGGCCGCGCTCTGGGCTCGCGCCCAGGCCCTGGACCTGGCCGGGCTGATCGACGCGCAGCTCACGCGCGATCCGCGTGGCCACCTGCCCCGCCGGGCGGGGCTGACCCCCGGCGAGCGCCTGGTGCTGGCCACGATCGCCTGGGCCTGTCGCCCCGTGAGCAAGCGCG
>CAZDYT010000623.1:0-2913 GCA_964509395.1 uncultured bacterium | reverse complement strand
TGGGTTATACTGGGGGGCGCTCGCCGGCCCGGCGAGGAGGTCGCGTCGTCCAACGAAACGAGGTTCCCATGTCCGCTCCGACCGTCCTGCTCGACCCTGAGGTGAGCCGGCTCGGCCCGACGCTCTCGTCGATCCGGCAGACGATCCATCAACACCCGGAGCTGGGGTTCGGGGAGGTCCGGACCGCGGCCCTCGTCACGGAGCGGCTCCGGGCGCTGGGGCTCGAAGTCCGCACCGAGGTCGCGAAGACCGGGGTCGTCGGCCTCCTCCCCGGGGCGTGCCCCGGCCGGACGCTGCTCCTGCGGGCCGACATGGACGGCCTCCCGATCGAGGAGGCGACCGGGGCGCCCTACGCCTCCCGCCAGCCGGGGCAGATGCACGCCTGCGGGCACGATGGGCACGTGGCCATGCTGCTCGGGGCGGCCGAGATCCTCGCCGCGCGGCGCGAGCGCCTCGCGGGGGCCGTCAAGTTCGTCTTCCAGCCGGCGGAGGAGGGACCCGGAGGCGCCGAGCCGATGATCCAGGCCGGCGTGCTGGAGAACCCGCGGGTCGACGCGGCTGTGGGGCTGCATCTCCTCAACGACTACCCGGTCGGGACCGTCGCCCTCCGCGCCGGTCCGGTCCTGGCGGCGGCCGACGAAATCTCGCTCCTGGTCCGCGGGCGGGGCGGTCACGGGGCGGCGCCGCATCAGGCGGTGGACGCCATTCTCGTGGCCGCCCACGTCGTGACGGCGCTCCAGGCGATCGCGGCGCGCGAGGTCTCGCCCGTCATGCCCGTCGTCGTCACGATCGGCACCATTCAGGGCGGCTTCCGCCACAACGTCATCGCCCCCCGGGTGGAGCTCACCGGCACCGTGCGAAGCTTCGACGCGAAGCTCCGCCAGGAACTCCCCGGTCGCATCGAGCGGATCGCGCGCGGGGTCGCGAGTGCCTTCGGCGCGGAGGTCGACGTCCGCTACGAGTTCGGCTACCCGGCGACCGTGAACGACCCCGGGATGACGGACCTCGTGCGCCAGGTGGCGGCCACGGTGGTCGGCGACGCCGGAGCTCTCGTCGCGGAACCCGTCATGGGCGGGGAGGACATGGCATACTTCCTCGAGGCGGTCCCCGGGGTCTTCGCGTTCATCGGGTCGGGAAACCCGGCCCGCGGGCTCAGCCACCCCCACCACTCGCCGCGGTTCGACTTCGACGAGGCCGCGTTGCCCATCGGGGTGGAGGTGCTGGTCCGCGCTGCCGAGCGCTTCCTGGCCCCGGAGGATCCGGAGGCCGGACGAGGGTCGTGACTGAGCCTCAGGCCGAGAGGAAGGGCCCCTCGCTACCCATCGGGAAGCTGCGGGGGACCTTTCTCGCGGGTCTCTTCGGGAAGCACGTGACGCTCGACGACCGCGTCGTCCTGGGCCCGCGGGTCGGCGAGGACGCGGCCGTCATCGACATGGGGGACCGCTACCTCCTCGCCACGACCGACCCGATCACCTTCGTGACCGAGGATCTCGGCTGGTACGCCCTCGTGGTGAACGCGAACGACATCGCCGTGCGGGGGGCGGCGCCGCGCTGGTTCCTGGCGACGTGCCTCTTGCCGGAGGGCGGGGCGACCGAGGAGTCCGTCGAGGAGCTGTTCGGCCAGCTCGGTGCCGCGTGCCGCGACCTCGGGGTGTCGCTGGTGGGCGGCCATACGGAGGTGACGCACGGCCTGGATCGCCCGCTGGTGATCGGCACGATGCTGGGCGAGGTGGCGAAGGACCGGCTCGTCACGACGAGCGGCGCGCGCCCCGGGGACGCCCTGCTCCTCACCAAGGGCATCCCCGTCGAGGGGACCTCGATCATCGCCCGGGCGCGTGCCGCCGAGCTGGGGCGCCGGGGCTACGCCGAGGCGCTCCTCGCCCGCGCCCGGGGATATCTGACCCGGCTCTCCGTGGTGCCGGAGGCGCTGCTCGCCACGGAGCTGGCGCCGGTCCACGCCATGCACGATCCGACCGAGGGCGGGCTCGCCACGGCGCTCTGGGAGCTCGCGGACGCGGCCGGTGTCGGGCTCACGGTCGAGGCGGAGCGGATCCCGATCCTCCCCGAGGGGCGCGCCCTCTGCGCCGAGTTCGGGCTCGATCCCCTGGGGACGATCGCGTCGGGGGCGCTCCTGATCGCGCTGGCCCCCGCGGACGCGGGGGTCATTCTCCATGCGTGCGCCCGGGAGGGGATCGACTGCGCGTTCATCGGTCGGGTGGGACCGCGGGAGTCCGGCGTCACGCTGGTCGCGCGCCGCCAGGTCCGCGAGCTCCCGCAGTTCCCCCAGGACGAGATCACCCGCCTGTTCACCTGAGCCCATGGCGCTCTCGGTCCGCGACGTCATGTCGACCGCTCTGGTGACGGTCGGCCCCGAAGAGGCGGCGCGTCGGGCCTACGAGCTGATGCGCGATCACCGGTTCCGCCACCTCCCGGTCGTGAGGGAGGGGCGGCTCGTGGGGGTCCTCTCGGACCGCGACCTCCGGCCGATTCTCCTCTCCCCCGGCCTTGCGGGCGCGACTGTGGGGGAGCTGATGAGCGAGAACCCGACGACCATCGGACCGGGCACGCCGGGCGAGGACGCCGCGAGCCTGCTCGTCGTCAAGATGATCGGGTGCCTCCCGGTCGTGGAGGGGGAGAGGGTTGTTGGCTTGGTTTCGATTGGCGGCTTTTATTATTATTCAACTTCCTACAACAAAGGCGGCGGCGACCATCTTTCTTTTGAATTTCCGGAGAAAATTTTTGCGGGCGCGCCTTTTGATTTGATAGTAAAAATTAACAATGACACTAACGGCCTTTGGGAAGATGTAAAGCTGTCTCTTAACTTGCCTAAGGATTTAGTTTTTTTTGACGGTTCTTCGGGAAAATCTTTTCAAACTAAAGAATTGGGGCGTTTGGGCGAAGGTAGTTTGACTC
>CAZDYT010000622.1:0-2916 GCA_964509395.1 uncultured bacterium | reverse complement strand
GGGGCTCGGGCTGACGCTCGCGAAGAAGTTCGTGGAGCTCCACGGGGGCCGGATCTGGGTAACGAGCGCGGTGGGCGAAGGGTCAACGTTCACGTTTACTTTGCCAATCAGATAGCTCCCTGGAACAGACCGATCCAGGGAGTACGAGAGGTCTCGTCAAGAAGTGTGTAGAATGAACTCAGGCGGCGGCCCTCCGTGGCGCGTAGACACATATCCGGGCCCTTTCGCTTCGACAGTAGACTCGCTGAAGCAGGTGAGCGCCATCGGTGTCCTAAGCCGGACTGCGGCTGGGAGATCGAGGTGATGAAGGAGCCATGGCCGGAAAGGGCCAGAACCTGAACCCCCGCTGCTGCTGCGGGAAGAGAGTGCGGAAGGTCTACGGCCGGGCAGGGCCGGGAAAGGAAGAGCAGCGTTCCCTTCCTGGCTTCTCCTGGAACACAGGAGGCGTAGGGATGAAGTCGATCACGGTCGGGCTCTGTATCCTCTCGATGCTCGTACTTCTCGTTGCGGGATCTGCGGCCGCCCAGTCGCAGTCCGGCAGCCAGATGCCGATGGGCGGACAGAGCGGCGGGCAGACGGCACCTATGATGCCAGGGATGATGGGGACCGGCGGAATGTGTCCGATGATGGGCGGCGGCATGGCCGGGGGTATGGGGATGATGGGGATGATGTCCATGATGGGTGGCGCGCAAGACGCGAAGGTTGCTGGCCGGATGCTCCAGATGCGCGCGGACATGATGCGGGCAGTGGCCGACGTCCTGGCGAAGTACGGGAAGGCGATGGAGGAGGGGAAGTAGCTGAAGGTGCTGGGGTACCTCGCCCGGGGTCCCTCGGCCGGCGCCTGGCCGCGCGGATCCCGACCCTCGCGCCCGGGCTGACGTCGCGGAAGCGCGGGGACTGCGGGGGCCTCAGGCCGTGCGCTCGCGCTCGCCGAAGAGGCCGGTGGGCCGGAAGACCAGGAGGGCGATGAGGAGGAGGAAGCCGTAGAGGTCCTTGTAGGCCGCGGAGAGGAAGACGGATCCCAGCGCTTCGATCATGCCGAGCAGCACGCCGCCGACGATGCTCCCGAGGATGGAGCCGAGCCCGCCGATGACGATGATCTCGAAGCCCTTGAAGGTCGAGATGGCGCCGTTCTCGGGGTAGACGAGGAAGTCGGGGGCCAGGAGCGCGCCGGCGGCGGCCGCCAGGGCGACCCCGACGCCGAAGGCGAGCATGTCCAGGCGGAGGACGTCGATGCCGGCCGTCTGGATCCCCACGCGGTTCTGCGCCGCGCCGCGCAGGGCCCGGCCCACCCACGTCTTCTTGGCCACGAGGGCGAAGAGGCCGAGGAGGACGAGGGTGGCGATGAGCGCCACGAACCGGTTCCCCGAGATGGGGAGCGTCCCGAGCATCCTGGGGCGGGCGTAGTCCCGCGGGGCGTACTGGTTCGGGCCGCCGAGGACGATGGCCAGGTTCCGGAAGAAGACCATGAGCGCGATGGTGATGATCGTCGCGTACTCGTCCCGCCGCTCGATCACGCCTACGAACATCGGGCGGAGGAGGACCCGCTGCGTAACCAGGCCGAGGAGGAAGACCGTCCCCATCGCCAGGGGGAGGGCGACGTACCACCGATCCGGCCCGAGCAGGGTCGCGAGCAGCACGTACTGCACGTAGCTGCCGATCATGTAGAACTCGCCCATCCCCCAGTTGATCATCTTCATGATGCTGTAGATGAAGGTGATCCCGAGGGCCATCAGGCTGTAGATCACGCCGATGACGAGGCCGGAGAGGACGTACTGGGAGAGGAGGTGCGCGTCCACCGTGGCGCCCCTCACCCCGCCCTCTCCCTCCCGGGGGAGGGAGAGGGCGGAGGTGAACGCGGGTTAGCGCTTCGGTGCCAGCATCAGCTCGCCGGTCTTGAACTCGGAGGGGAAGACGATCGTCGCGTCGGAGAACGCCATGTCGGGCTTCGTGTACTCCATGAACAGCATCGGGGGCGTCCACTGCTGCCAGTAGGGGCCCTCGCCGCGCGTGAAGCTGATCGCGGCGTTCCAGCCCTCGAACTTGTTGGCCAGGAGCGCCTTGACCAGGTCCTCGCCCTTGTCGCTCTTGGCGGCGTTGAGGGCATCCGCGACGAGTAGCACCTGGGCGTACCCGTTGAGCGCGCCGTAGACCGGGTCCTCCTTGAACTGCTCCCGGTACCTCTTCCGCATCGCCTCGCCCCGCGGGGTGAGCTTCATCGTCGGGTGGTAGTAGGCGATGAAGACGAGGTAGTTGCCCTTCTCGCCGAGGTTCTTCCAGTACTCCGGGCGGGCCGGCAGGTCGTACGAAACCAGCATGGGCACCGCGGGGAAGAGCCCGATGTCGTAGGCCTGCTTGATGACGAGGTAGACGGGGGTCCCGACCCCGCCGTTCAGGATCAGATCCGGGTTCCAGCTCTTGATCTCGAGGAGCTGCGGGGTGAGGTCCACGACGGCCCGGTCGAAGATGACCGTCTTGAGCTCCGCCTTGATGTCCATCGTCTTGAACTGGTTCCTGGTCTCCTCGACCAGGCCGACGCCGTAGTCCGTGTTCTCGGTGATCAGGGCGACCCGCTTGAAGCCGCGCTCCTTGATCCACTGGTTCCACAGCCGCACCCGGTCCGGGTCGATGACGTGCGTCCGGAAGGTGTAGCTGAGATGCCGCTCCGTGATCCCGCGGGCCGAGGCCTGCGTCGAGAAGACCGGGATCTGGAACTGCTCGGCGAGCGCCTGGACCGCCGTCATCACCGAGCTATGGAACTGGCCGATCACCGCGACCGCCTGGTCCTGGGTGGCGAGCTTGCGGAAGCCGGCCGCCCCCTTCTCGGGCGTCCCGGAATCGTCCTCGATGACCAGCTCCAGCTTCCGCCCGCCGAGGACGCCCCCCCGCGCGTTCACCTCGTCGGCGCCCATCTTG
>CAZDYT010000621.1:0-2940 GCA_964509395.1 uncultured bacterium | reverse complement strand
ACACGCGGCGCGCGGGAGCCGTGGAGGCGCTCCGGGCGTGCCTCGACGAGAGGGCCTACCACGCCCGGACCGGCTGCGCGCTCCACACGTCGTACCTGCCGGCGCGTCTTCTCTGGCTCCGCACCGTGGACCCACGCGGTTTCGCCGCGGCGCACATCTTCATGTCGTTCGGCGAATACCTCCTGCTCCGCCTCTTCGGCGAGGCGCGCTGTAGCGTCTCGATGGCCTCGGGGACGGGGCTCTTCGACCAGCGCGCGCAGACATGGGACCGCCCGGCCCTCGAGGCGCTGGGCCTCACCCCGGACCGCCTCGCCCCGCTGGTGGATCTCGAGGCGCCCTTCCGCGGCCTCCGGCCGGAGTCTGCGAAGCGCTGGCCGGCTCTCGCGCGCGTCCCCTGGCTCCCGGCACTCGGCGACGGCGCGTGCTCGAACATCGGCGCCGGGTGCGTGGCGCCGGATCGCATCGCGCTCATGGTCGGGACGTCCGGCGCGATGCGGGTCTGCTGGCGGACCGACGCGATGACGATCCCGGCCGGCCTCTGGTGCTACCGCGTGGACCGGCGGCGGATCCTCCTCGGCGGCGCGCTGTCGAACGGCGGGAACCTGTACGCCTGGTTCATGGAGACGCTCCGACTCGGCTCCCGCGAGGAAACCGAGCGGGAGCTGGCGGCCATGCCGCCGGATGCCCACGGGCTCACCGTGCTCCCGTTCCTCGCAGGCGAGCGGAGCACGGGCTGGGTCGCGGCGGCGCGCGCGGCGATCGCGGGGCTCTCACTCGCCACGCGCCCGATCGACATCCTGCGTGCCGGGCTCGAGACGGTGGCCTACCGGTTCGCCCTGATCCACGCGCTCCTCGCCGAGGCGTGCCCGCGGGCCGAGGAGGTCGTCGCCACGGGCGGGGCGCTCGCGGCCTCGCCGGCGTGGACACAGATCATGGCCGACGTCCTGGGCGTCCCGGTCCGGCCCTCGACGGAGGCGGAGGCCTCGAGCCGCGGCGCCGCGCTGCTGGCGCTCGAGGCCCTCGGCGCGGTGCCGTCCCTCGAGGCGGTGCCGGCGGGCTTCGGCCCCACCGTCGGCCCCGATCCCGCGCGGCACGCCCGTTACCGCGAGGGCCTGGCCCGGCATCGCCAGCTCTACGAGGCGCTCATCCCGCTCTCCGAAAGCCGCCCGCGCCCGAGCGCGGCGATTCCCCCTGGGAGGTCGACGGCATGACGGGTCCGGACCTGGACGCCCTCTGCGTCAACACGATCCGCTTCCTCGCGGCCGACGCCGTCCAGAAGGCGAAGTCGGGGCATCCCGGCTTGCCGATGGGCGCGGCCGCGATGGCCTACGTCCTGTGGACACGCCTGCTCCGCCACAACCCGGCGGATTTCGCGTGGCCGGACCGCGACCGGTTCGTCCTCTCCGCCGGCCACGGCTCGATGCTCCTCTACGCGCTGCTCCACCTGACGGGCTACGCCCTCTCGCTGGACGAGATCAAGCGCTTCCGGCAGTGGGGATCCAAGACGCCGGGGCACCCGGAGTACGGCGTGACGCCGGGCGTGGAGGCGACGACGGGGCCGCTCGGCCAGGGGGTGGGCAACGCGGTCGGAATGGCGATCGCCGAGCGCCACCTCGCGGCCCGGTTCAACCGCCCGGACCACGCGATCGTGGACCACTACACCTACGCGATCTGCTCGGACGGGGATCTCATGGAAGGCGTGGCGGCGGAGGCCGTCTCGCTCGCCGGCCACCTCGGCCTCGGGCGCCTCGTCCTCCTCTACGACGACAACCTCGTCTCCCTCGCCGGCAGGACCGCGCTCGCGTTCTCGGAGGACGTGTCGCGGCGGTTCGAAGGATACGGGTGGCACACCCAGGTCGTGCCGGACGGCAACGATCTGGAGGCCGTGGAGAAGGCGATCCGGGACGCCCGGGCGGAGGCGGACCGCCCCTCGCTCATCGTCATCCGGACCGTGATCGGCTATGGCGCGCCGAAGAAGGCGGGCACGCACGAGGCTCACGGCGAGCCTCTCGGCGAGGCGGAGCTCAAGGGCGCGAAGCAGGCGCTCGGCTGGCCGCTCGACCCCCCGTTCTTGATCCCCGAGGCGGCGCTGGCCCGCTTCCGGGAGGCGCGGACCCGCGGGGCTCAGTGGCAGGCCGAGTGGCAGGCGCGCTTCGACGCGTGGGCGGGGGCGTACCGCGACCTCGCGGCCCACTGGCGGCAGGGGCAGACGCGCACGCTCCCGGACGGGTGGGACGCCGGGCTCCCGACCTTCAAGCCGGATGCGCCGACTGCGACGCGCGACGCCAGCGGGGCGACGCTCGCGACCCTCTCGCCGCGACTCCCCATGCTGATCGGGGGCGACGCCGATCTCGCTCCCTCCACGAAGACGCTCGTCAAGACGGCGGGGTCCTTCCGTCGGGGGAGCTACGAAGGCCGCCACATCCACTACGGTGTCCGCGAGCACGCGATGGGCGCGGTCTCGAGCGGGCTCGCCTTACACGGCGGCCTCATCGTGTTCTGCGGGACGTTCTTCACCTTCTCGGACTACATGCGGCCCGCGGTCCGCCTCGCCGCGCTCTCCGAGCTGCCGGTCGTCTACGTCTGGACGCACGACTCCATCGGCCTCGGCGAGGACGGCCCGACCCACCAGCCGATCGAGCACCTCGCCTCTCTCCGCGCGATGCCGAACCTCGCCGTCATCCGGCCGGCGGACGCGGCGGAAGCCGTCGTCGCCTGGAAGGTCGCGCTCGCGCGGCGCCACGGCCCGACGGCGCTCGTGCTGACCCGGCAGAAGGTTCCCGTGCTGGACCGCACGGTCTACGCCTCCGCCGAGGGCCTGGCGCGCGGCGCCTACGTGCTCGCGGAGGCGCCCGGCGGCCCGCCGGATCTGATCCTCATCGGCACGGGCTCGGGGGGCGTGCTCGTGTCCGAGGTGGAGGACGGCAGTCCCGCGGACCG
>CAZDYT010000620.1:0-2941 GCA_964509395.1 uncultured bacterium | reverse complement strand
GCCGGAGCGGGGTTGCGCCGGCGAAGCCGGCGCGCGGAGCGGAAACACGTTGAGCGCGGCCCGGTCCTGGGCCTCCGGCCGGAGCCCGGCCCCGAGAAGGGCACCCGGGCCGGGAACGCCGCCGGGGGCGGGGAGTCCCTCGTTTAGACGCCCTCCAGCGGCTCGTCCTTGCCCCTGATCTTCGCGATCTCCTCCCGCATGGCGCTGCGGCCGGCCTCGAACGCCGCCCGGAGCTGCGCCGATTTCTCCTCGACGACCTCCTTGCCCCGCCCCAGGTACTCCTGGGCCTTGACCTGGGCATCCCCCAGCGTGTCTTGCGCCCGCCGCGCGAACTCGGAGCCCCGTTCCTGCGCCTTGCGCGCCAGGTCCGTCCCTTTGTCGCGGAGCAGGTCGCGGGTCTCCTCCCCCGTCTTCGGAGCCAGGAGGAGCGCGACCCCGGCGCCGATGATCGCCCCGAGCGCGATGAGCCCGAGAGCCGCCAGGAAGTTCAGATCGTCCCCTCGATCCTCAGCCATGGCCCCCTCCTACGCCGACCGCTTGGCCTTGCTCAGCCGCTGGATGAACACGTCCACGCCCTTCCGCAGGCCCTGCGCCACCCCCCACGCCTGCCCGATCGCCCCGATGCCGCTCAGGAGTCCCGTGAGCTTGGTGAGGCGCCTCAGCACCTCCTGGGCCATCAACGCGAGCCCCTCCACCTCCCGCAGGTCGCGGCTGGCGCGCTGGGCGAGGTCCCGATGGTCCTGGAGGAGGGCGTGGAGCTGGGAAGCGAGCGGCCGCACCTCGCGCTCGACCGCGGCCAGGGTCTGCTCCGCCACGCGGGCCGTCCGCCTCACCTGAAGGAGCACCGGGATCGCGACGCTGACGAGCGCCACGAACGCCAGACTAGCGATCAGAGCCGCGATGGTGGCCACGAGTCGGACCCCTTTTCACTGACGGGTGGTGTGTGCTGCAGCGCGCGCATCCTACCGTAGCAGACAGCCCCGGCATCGTCAAATCCGGCCGCGGCCGGGCCAGGCGCGTTGACGCTGCGGAGCGCGCCCCCGTATAATGCCAACCGATGTTTCACTCGTGGTGCGCCCTGCAGAGCGGCGCGCGGAGCCCTCGCCCGTGAGCCTGGACGAGCGGTTTGCCGAGCTCCGCCGACTGCGCCAGGCGGCGGAGCTGGGCGGCGGCGAGGAGCGCATCGCCCGCCAGCACAAGGCCGGCAAGAGGACGGCGCGGGAGCGGCTCGACCTCCTCCTCGACAAGGGCTCGTTCGATGAGCTGGACCGCTTCGTCGTCCATCAGTCGGCCGACTTCGGAATGGCCGAGCAGAGGGTCCTCGGTGACGGCGTCGTCACCGGCTCCGGCCGGATCCACGGCCGGTCCGTGTACGTCTTCGCCCAGGACTTCACGGTCTTCGGCGGCTCGCTCTCGCTGACCTATGCGCAGAAGATCTGCAAGATCATGGACCTCGCGCTCAAGACCGGCGTGCCCCTGATCGGCCTCAACGACTCCGGCGGGGCGCGGATCCAGGAGGGGGTGGTCTCCCTCGCGGGCTACGCCGACATCTTCCTCCGGAACACGCTCGCCTCCGGCGTGGTGCCGCAGATCTCCGCGATCATGGGGCCGTGCGCCGGGGGCGCGGTCTACTCCCCCGCCATTACGGACTTCGTCTTCATGGTGCGCGGGTCCTCCTACATGTTCGTCACCGGCCCGGACGTCATCAAGGCCGTGACGCACGAGGAGGTGACCTTCGAGGAGCTGGGGGGCGCGGACACCCACGCCCGGACCTCGGGGGTCGCGCACTTCGCGGCCGAGAGCGAAGAGGAGTGCCTGGCCGGGATCCGGGAGCTCCTGACCTTCCTCCCCCCGAACAACCTCGAAGACCCGCCGATCCGGCCCACGCTCGATCCGCCGGATCGGATGGACGAGGCCCTCCAGCACCTGGTCCCCGACAACCCGACGAAGCCGTACGACATGAAGAAGCTGATCCAGACGGTGCTGGACGACCACCACTTCTTCGAGGTGCAGTCGGATTACGCGCCGAACCTCGTCATTGGCTTCGGGCGGCTCGGCGGCCGGCCCGTCGGCATCGTGGCCAACCAGCCCGCGCACCTCGCGGGGTGCCTCGACATCGCGGCCTCGCTCAAGGGCGCGCGGTTCGTGCGGTTCTGCGACTGCTTCAACATCCCGCTCGTGACGTTCGAGGACGTCCCGGGCTTCCTGCCGGGCACGGCCCAGGAGTACGGCGGGATCATCAAGCACGGGGCGAAGCTCCTCTATGCCTTCGCCGAGGCGACGGTCCCGAAGCTCACCGTCATCACCCGGAAGGCCTACGGGGGCGCCTACTGCGTCATGGCCTCCAAGCACATCCGGGCCGATGCGAACTTCGCCTTCCCGACGGCCGAGATCGCCGTCATGGGTCCGGAAGGCGCGGTCAACATCCTCTACCGGCGGGAGCTCGCCGAGGCCCCGGACCCCGCCCGCTTTCGGGAGCAGCGGATCGCCGAGTTCCGGGCGAAGTTCGCCCACCCCTACGTCGCGGCCGAGCGGGGGTACGTCGACGACGTGATCGAGCCCAAGGAGACCCGGCGGCGGCTGATCGCGGCGCTGGAGACCCTGCACGCGAAGCGGGATCAGAACCCGCCGAAGAAGCACGGCAACATGCCCCTCTGAAGCAATTCGGAGGGGGGCAAGCCCCCCTCCAACGGCCCTCCCGGCGAAGCCGGGCCGTTCGGATTGTCCATGTCGGCCGTGACGCGCTCGGCCTCCGGTCTCGCGGGCGTCCCGGCCTTTGGTCGGCGGCGAACGGATCGTGCCTGCCTCCCCCAAGGGAGGCCGGGAGTTGTGATGGACGAGCAGGAGCGGAGGGAGAGCGAGGAGGCGCGGGCGCGCTGGGCGCGCGAGACGCTCCGCCCGGCGGTCGGCCGCGCCCCGGAGCGGGCGCGGTTCGAGACGT
>CAZDYT010000619.1:0-2942 GCA_964509395.1 uncultured bacterium | reverse complement strand
ACGTGCTCCTCAACGCGCTGGACGCCTCCCCGCCCGAGGGGATCGTCCGGGTGACCGAGGGGCCGGAGCCGGTGCTGCCGACCGAAGGGCGGGTCGGGCTCATCCGGGGCAAGGCGGAGGCGCCTTGCCTCGCCATCCACATCGTGGACCACGGCAGCGGGATGACCGGGGACCAGCTGGCGCATGTCTTCGAGCCCTTCTTCTCGACCAAGGGACGCGGCCAGGGCACGGGCCTCGGGCTCCCGATCGTCGAGGAGATCGTGCGGGCGCACCGGGGCGAGGTCGAGATGTTGAGCATCCCGGGGCGCGGCAGCGAGGTCATCGTCCGGCTGCCTCTGGCCGAGGGGAGCCTCGCGGCCCGCTCGACCGAGCCGGACACGCCGGAGCCGGAGGAGCATGGACGCTGACCTTCTGGACGCGCTGCGCCATGATCCCGGCCTTCGGCCTCGGATCCCGGTCGCAACCTACCGGCTCCAGTTCAATCGGACGTTCACGTTCGAGCAGGCCCGGGAGGTGGTGCCCTATCTCGAGGCCCTCGGCATCAGCGACGTGTACGCCTCCTCGTACCTGGCCGCGCGCCCGGGGAGCACCCACGGCTACGACATCGTCGATCACAACGCGCTGAACCCGGAGATCGGAGCGGGGGAGGCCTACGAGCGGTTCGTCGCGGCCCTCCGCGAGCGCGGGATGGGGCAGATCCTGGACGTGGTCCCGAACCACATGGGGATCGCCGAGGGCGCGAACCGCTGGTGGAACGACGTGCTCGAGAACGGCCCCAGCTCGCCCTACGCCGAGTTCTTCGACATCGACTGGGAGCCGGTCAAGCGCCAGCTGGCGAACAAGGTCCTGCTGCCGATTCTGGGCGACCAGTACGGGCGCGCCCTGGAGGGTCAGGAACTGGTGCTCGAGATCGCCGAAGGCGCCTTCAGGCTCCGGTACCACGAGACCCGGCTTCCCATCGAGCCCCGGTCGACCAGCCCGATCCTGGGCTATCGCCTGGAGCCACTGGCGGCGACGCTCGGCGAGGGCGATCCGCATTTCCAGGAGTATCAGAGCATCATGACCGCCCTCACCAACTTGCCGGCCACGACGGAGACCGCCCCGGAGCGCGTCCGGGAGCGGCTGCGGGAAAAAGAAGTGATCCGGCGGCGCCTGGCCCGTCTGATGGAGGGGTGCGAGCCGGTCCGGGCTTCGGTGGAGGAGGCGGTCCGGATCTTCAACGGCAAGCGAGGCGATCCCCGGAGCTTCGACCTTCTGGACCGGCTCCTCGCCGACCAGCCCTACCGCCTGGCGCATTGGCGGGTGGCGGCCGACGAGATCAACTACCGGCGGTTCTTCGACGTCAACGAGCTGGCCGCGATCCGGATGGAGAACCCGGCGGTCTTCCGCGAGGCCCACCGGCTGATCCTGCGGCTGGTAGAGGAGGAGCAGGTCACCGGCCTCCGGATCGATCACCCGGACGGCCTCTACAACCCGCGCCGCTATTTCCTGGCGCTCCAGCGGGAGCGGCGCGCCCAGAGGGCACGAGCCGGCCTGCTGCGGGGGCCGGCGATGGCCGAGCCGGATCTGGAGGCGGCCGTGCCCCGGACGGCCGAAGCGTTCGAGGCCGGCTGCGAGGCGGATCCGGCCCAGCCGGGCTGCCGTCCCCTCTACCTCCTCGCGGAGAAGATCCTGAGGAAGGGGGAGCGCCTCCCGGCCCGATGGGCGATTCACGGGACCACCGGCTACGAGTTCCTGAACCTGGCGGGCGGGCTGTTCGTGGACGGCGCCAATGCCAGGGCGGTGACCGCCGCCTATACCGCGTTCACCGGGCAGCGCACCTCCTTCGCGGACCTGGTCTACGCATCCAAGCAGCTCATCATGCAGGTGTCCATGTCGAGCGAGCTGAACGTCCTGGGGCACGCGCTCAGCCGGCTCGCGGAGCGGAACCGGTACTCGAGGGATTTCACCCTGAACAGCCTCACCGATGCCCTGAAGGAAGTGATCGCCTGCTTCCCCGTGTATCGGACGTACATCGATGGCCGGGATCCGGAGGTGGCCCTCCAGGACCGCGCCTGCATCGAGGTGGCACTGGCCTTCGCCAAACGGCGCAACCCCGCCACCAACGTGTCCGTGTTCGACTTCGTGCGGGACGTGCTCTTGCTCCGGGACCCGGACAGTGCCGACGAAGCATACCGCGAAGACAAGCGGGCCTTCGTCCAGAAGTTCCAGCAGGTGACGGCGCCGGTGACAGCGAAGGGCGTGGAGGACACGGCCTTCTACCGCTACAACCGCCTCGTGAGCCTGAACGAAGTCGGGGGAGACCCGGACCGGTTCGGGATCCCGGTCGAGGAGTTCCACGCGCAGTGCGCGGCCCGGCAGGAGAAGTGGCCAGCGGGCATGTCCGCCACGTCGACTCACGACACCAAGCGCAGCGAGGATGTCCGGGCCCGGATCCACGTCCTGTCGGAACTGCCGCAGGAGTGGCGAGCCGCCGTCAGCCGATGGCACCGCTGGAACCGCCGGCATGCCGCGCAGGTGGACGGCCGCCCCGCCCCGGATCGGAACGACGAGTACCTCCTGTACCAGACGCTGGTGGGCGCCTGGCCGCTCACGCCGCCGAGCAGGGACGCGGCGGCCGCCTTCACGACCCGAATCCAGGCTTACATGCTCAAGGCCGCCAAGGAGGCCAAGGTCCACACCAGCTGGATCAACCCGAACGAGGCCTACGACGAGGCGATCCGCGTCTTCGTGGCCCGCGTCCTCGCGGCAGGCCCCGCCAACCGGTTCCTCGCCGACTTCGCGGCGTTCCATCGGCCCATCGCCCGGATCGGGATGCTCAACAGTCTGGCCCAGACGCTCTTGAAGATGACCGCGCCAGGCGTGCCCGACTTCTACCAGGGCACGGAGCTGTGGGACTTCGGCCTGGTGGACCCGGACAACCGCCGGCCGGTGGACTTCGC
>CAZDYT010000618.1:0-2950 GCA_964509395.1 uncultured bacterium | reverse complement strand
TGCCGCGTGCGACAGCCCAGAAGCCACCCTCCCCGGGTTCTGGGACCGACTGTGGCACCAGGTGGAGGCCACCGCGGCCGAGCGGGGGCGCGCGGCCGTTCTCCTCGACGAGGCCCACCTCCTGCCCAACTGGGCGGTTCGCCTCAAAGGGGAGTGGGACCGCCTTCGGCGCCGAAATCTGTCGGTCCATGTGGTGGCCACGGGATCCTCCGCCCTCCGCCTGGCTGCGGGCTCGCGGGAAAGCCTCGCCGGTCGCTTCGAGCGGCTCACCCTCACCCACTGGTCGGCCGCGTCCGTGGCCGAGGTGTTCAGGATCCCCCCGCGGGAGGCCGTGGAGCTCGTCGTCCGCCTGGGCTCTTACCCCGGCGCGCTGCCGTTGCGCGAGGACCGGGCCCGCTGGACGGCCTACGTGCGGGACGCGATCGTGGAGCCGGCCATCGGACGGGATCTCCTGGCGCTCGGTCCGATCCGCAAGCCGGCCCTCCTCCGGCAGGTCTTCGGCGTGTGCGTGGCGGCCCCCGCCCAGGTGGTCTCGCTCCAGAAGATCCAGGGCCAGCTCGTGGAACGGGGGGCCCTCGAGACGATCGCGCGAGGCCGCTGAAAAACTCCCCGCGAAAAGACTGAGGGATCTGGGTGGGACGCGATTGTTCTTGACAGCGCGAGTGTCTTACTCGTATAGACATGAGTATGATGAATCCAAGGCCCCGGCTGCTCCGGGAACTCCAGCGGCAGGCGACGCGCATGCTCCAGGGGAGTCTGTCGGAGACGACCCGGACGTGCGGGCGGCCCGGCTGCCGCTGCCAGCAGGGGCAGCGGCACGGCCCGCACACCTACCTGACGTTCAAGACCCCCGAGGGGCGGTCGAGTGCCGTCTACGTGCCGGCCGCGGGCGTGCGGGCGGCGCGGGCCGGCGTGGCGGCGTGGAAGCGGTTCTGGCAGGTCGCGGTGGCCCTCGCGGCGCGCAACCGGGAGGAGGCCCGAGCGCGGTGGCGCGCGCCGGGCCGGCCGGCGAGGAGGCGGGATGCTCCGACAGGACGGTGAGCCGAAGCAGTGGGCGTTCGCGGACCAGGCGCGGGCGGTGCGGGCGGTGCCGGCGGATCACGTGCTGATGCGCATGCGCCGGACGGTGGACTGGGCGGCGGCCGAGCGGGAGCTGACGGGCGAGTATGACCCGTCAATGGGCCGCCCGAGTTGGCCGCCGGCGGTGCTCCTGCGGATGCTCGTGCTCGAGCAGTTCGCGGACCTGTCCGACCGCGAGGTGCACGAGCAGGTGGGCTACAACCTCCTCTACCGGGCCTTCGTGGGGCTGGGGGCGGACGAAGCCGTGCCGGACGACACGACCCTGGTGCGGTTCCGGGCGCGGGTCGGCGAGGCGGGGATCCGGGCGGTCTTCGCGAGGCTGAACCGGCAGTGGGAGGCGGCGGGCCTGATCGGGGACGCCCGGCGGGTGCTCGATGGGGTCCATCTGTGGGCGAAGGTGGCGCGCCGCTCCTGGGTGGCCCTGATGCGCAAAGGACGGGCGGTGATCGTGGAGGCGGTGGCGCAGGTCGATCCGGCGCGGGCGGCGGCGCTCCGGGCGGCGTACGTTCCTCCGGCGGGGGAGCCGGAGCCGCGCGGGGAGGAGGCGCTGCGACTCGAGAGTGAGCGCACCGTGCAGTTGCTCGCCGCGGTGGCGGACCTCACGGCGGCCCCGGTCCAGGCGCGGGCGGCCCAGGTGCGGACGCTGGTGGCGGGGGAAGGCGACCGCGTCGTGAGCTTCGACGATCCCGATGCGCGGTGGGGCTACAAGGCCGAGGACAAACCCTTCCTGGGCTACAAGGCCCACGAAGCCCTCGACCCGGACAGCCGGCTGATCACGGCCGTGGAGGTGGTGCCCGGCAACGCCAACGAAGCCGTGCAGACCGACGCGGTCCTGGCCACCGAGACGACGACGCTGCCCGAGGGCGCGGTGGTCATCGGCGATGGGCTGTACAACAACGCGACCACGGTCGGGCAGGTCGAGCAGGCCAAGCTGCGGCCCTGCTTCAGTGGGTTGAGGGCGGCGCGGGTCAGCGACCGCTTCGACTACGACGGGGGGACCGACCAGATGGTCTGTCCCGAGGGGAAGCGGTCGATCGGCAAGGTGCGGGTGGACAACGGCGATCTCTATTACTTCTCGCGGAGCGACTGCCATGTCTGCCCTCGCCGGGCCGACTGCCTGACGCGCGGCGAGCGCGAGGGGAAGGCCGAGCCGCGACGGCGGGTGTACCTGTCAGACGTGCGTAAGCGGAAGGTGGTCGAGGGCGCGGCGGGCAAGGCGTGGCGGAAGGGCCATCTCAGAGTGCGGGGCCGGATCGAGCCGAAGTTCGACGAGCAGATGAACCGGCACGGGCTCCGGCGGGCGCGATACTGGGGCCGGGCGAAGGTGACCGTGCAGGTGCTCCTGAACGCGATCACCGTGAACGCCAAGCGGGCGATGACGCTGCTCGCGCAGAGGGGCCGCCCGGCTGGGGTGCTGCCGAGGCCGCTGGAGAGGACGGCATGACCGGATAGTCCGGCCCGATCGCGGCACGCGGACGCCAGGGAGGCACGCGGGAACGCCCCGCCGGCTTCCCTGACCGGCTCCGCCCCCGGCATGGCAATGCCGTGCCGGGGAAAAGCAACCCTCGCCGCAAGGGGTTTTTCAGCGGCCTCCGCGGGCCCGCTTGACAGGGGCGGCGGGCTCGGTGTGTAATCTGGCCGACTCGGGGCCACGCAGCCCACGGCGCTATTTCGTTCGGCAGCCCGGGAGACGACGCAGCATGTGGCCGGTACGCAGCGCGGACCGCGCGGCCCCGATTCCGGCCGCTCCTCCTCGTCGGCAGTGCGACCCACCTCGACCGGGCCGCGGACCCGAACCCGACGATCGGCTCGAGCTCACACGCGCGTGGCGGAAAGGGAGGCGTCAATGGCCCTGCTGACGTTCGACGGC
>CAZDYT010000617.1:0-2951 GCA_964509395.1 uncultured bacterium | reverse complement strand
GGCACGGCACCCTCTCGATGCGCACCTTCGCGCTCGCGGCGTGAGCCGCCGGCGGGCTCACCGTCTCGCCGGCCAGAGGCCGTCGCGCCACAGGTGCTCCATGACCCGCAGCGCCACCATCCCCGGCATGAAGACCGGCACGCCGCCTGCCGCCGCGATCATCTCGTCGGTCAGCGCCATGGTGGTCGAGCCGAACATCACAGCGCGGGCACCGTCCTCGCCGACCACCTGCCGGAGCCGCTCGCACATGAGCTTCTCGAAGACGTCGGGGCGCTTGGCCTCCTCGTAGCTCAGCCCCAGGGTCCGCATGGACCGGAGCCGGCTCCCGTACCCGTAGCGCTCGACGATCGCCGCCAGGAGCTCGCCCTGCCGCGCGCCGCGGGCCACGATGGAGAAGCTCGGCGCGGCCAGCGCGACGAGCGGCAGCGTCGCGCGGGTCGGCCCGAACGTCGGGATCCCGGTCGCCTCCTCGAGCTCCTGGACGGCGGGGTCGAAGACGCAGTCGATCAGGATGGCGTCGCACTCGGCGGGCGTCGTGCCGGCGCCCTGCCGGAAGATCACGGCCGCGCTCTCGAGCACGTCGCCGGCGGTCTCGAGCGCCGCCGGACCTCCAGCCAGGTTGACGACGGTCACCTCCGTGCCCGGCTGCGCGTGGGCGCTGTACCGCCGCTGGCGCCTGGCGAGGTCCGCGTCCGTCGCCTCGAGCGGGGAGATGATCTTCACCCGGAAGGGCATGCCGTCTCGCCTCCGCCTACGGCGCCGGCGAGGGCCGCTTGACGTAGCGCCCGCGCGCGGGGCCGAGGATCTTGCCGTGGTCGTAGACCAGGTGGCCGCGCAGGAAGGTGGCGCGCACCTGCCCCTGGAGCTCCTGGCCCTCGAAGGGCGTGTACCCTTGCGCCGAGGGGGACTCGGCGGCCCGGACCGTGAAGGTCCGGGTGGGGTCCAGGAGCGCGAGGTCCGCGTCGTAGCCGACCGCGATGTCGCCCTTCCGGAGGAGCCCGAAGCGCCGGGCCGGGTTCCAGCCGAGGACCTCCGCCATGTGGTGGTAGGACATCCCGCGCTTCGAGCCTTCGCTGAACACGCCGGAGAGCAGGTACTCGGTGCCGCCGAAGCCCGCCTTCGCGAGCCAGATGTCGTCCGGCCGCTCCGGCGCGACCTTCAGCTCCCGCGCGCAGCAGGCGTGATCGCTCACGATCCAGTGGACCCGCCGGTCGAGGACGGCCTGCCAGAGGAACTCGACGTCGTCGCGGGAGCGGATCGGCGGGTTGACCTTCGCGTACGGGCCGGCCGGGGCGTCCTCGTCGAGGAGGAGATGGCCGACCGTGACCTCGCGCCGGAAGTCGACGTGCGGCAGCGTCTCCTCGGCCCTGAGCGCGGCCTCGAGGGCCTTCCGCGAGCTGAGGTGGAGCAGGTTCACGTTGGCGCAGCCAGTCTCGTGGGCGAGGTACGCGGCGATCCAGACCCCGAGCCCCTCCGAGTGCGGGGGGCGTGCGGCGCTGTAGGCGCGGAGGCCCGTGAGCGACCGGCCCTGCTGGACGAGCCGGGTGTAGGCGTTCAGGATGTCGGCGACCTCGCAGTGGAGGCTCACGCTCACGTGGTCGGCCAGCCGCGGGTGCGCCTGCCGCAGCCGGGCGGCCGAGCGCATGACGAACTCGAAGTGGGCGAGGTCGTAGCTCTCCTCCGCGCCGAGCATCAGGAACCGCCGCTGCGCGTCCGGGTCGGCCTGCCCGTGGAGCCCGTAGCCGCCGTAGAACATGAAGATCTTGAAGGAGGGGACCCCGTGCTCGGTCGCGAGCGTCTCCATCTCGTCCACGTGCGCGCGCTCGATCGGCGCCAGGTGGTAGGCGTAGTCCACCCAGTAGCGTCCCTCGGAGAGCCGGACCACCTCGGGGAAGAGCTCGGCGTACGGGCCCCCGCGGTTCAGGTAGTACTGGCCGGTCCGGAAGTAGGTCAGCATCGCGGTCACGCCGCCCTTCGCGGCCGCCTTCGACTCGGTGACGGCGTCCTCGGCGAGCGGCCCGTAGATGCCGACGTGCGTGTGGGCGTCGACGATCCCGGGGAAGCCGAGGAGGTGCCGGGCGTCGTAGACCTCCCGGGCCTCCCCGGCCGGGATCTCCGGCGCGATGCGCGCGTACCGGCCGTCCTTCACGCCGAGGTCCAGGAGGTCCACGGCGGGCCGGTGCGGCCGCACCACCCGCACGTGCTTGATCACGAGGTCCAGCGGCGGCGCATCCGCCATCGCATCGCCTCCTGTCCGCATGGGCCAGACGCGGCACCGCCGTCGAGTATATAACGCCTCGACCCGGCCGGAGTCGGCCTCGGGCTGGCTCCTGCCGGCCTCACCGTTCCGGGCCTCGGCCCGTCCCGCTCCCACCCTTGGCACGGCGCCTCCCCATGGGGTATCGTCGGCGTGACCGGGTGCCAGCTCATGAGGGGGGCCCCCGGCGCGGGGGATACGGTGCTGAGAATGGGCGTTTGCGCCGCCTACGTTCTTGTCGCGCCACCTCGGTCTCCGCTTACGACTTATCGACTCGCGTTTTCGACGGGTTGACGTTCGCTCTCGATCGACCTACGACGGGCTTCTTGCTCTCGACCAGCGGGTTCAAGAATCGGAGGGGCGTCGTGACAGAGGACCTTTGCTTCCGTCGCGGTGATGATGTGGCCGAGCTCGCGGACGAGCGCGTGGCAGGCGGCAAGTTCGGGAGGGGTGATGCGTCGTGGGGTCATTGGCATTGAGAAAGAGCCGGGGGGGTCGGGACCGAACCTGGGTCTCAACCCCGAGCATGCACCTTTCGCCGGACCCGAAAAGGCGGGCGAAGTTCGCTCCGGAGGCAACTTTGCCCCCCTTCTGTGGGTAGGAAGTGGACAAAGAATGGAAAATCGAAACTTGTGAAGTTTTGGGCTTGTCGCAAAGTAAGGGGCAGAAGGGGGGGCTGGGATAAAAGGATGGG
>CAZDYT010000616.1:0-2968 GCA_964509395.1 uncultured bacterium | reverse complement strand
CCATCGGCGCGTACAGCTCCCACCCCAGCTCGCCCACGTACGAGATCCGCGAGGCGAGGGTCCGGCCCGGCCCGATCGTGATCTCCCGGCAGGTCGCGAACGGGAAGCCCGCATGGGAGACGTCGTCGTCGGTGACCGCCTGGACCAGGTCCCGCGCCCGGGGCCCCCACACGCCGACCGTGCACCAGGCGGAGGTCACGTCGTGGAGCTGGACCGACCCGTCGGGCGGGAGGTGGTCGACGAACCACTTCTTGTCCACCATGCCCAGGCCCCCGCCGGTGACGACGCGGAAGTGGCCGTCGCCGAGTCGCATGACGGTGAGATCGGCTTTCATGCCGCCGTGCTCGTTGAGGAGCGGCGTGTACACCACGCGCCCGACGGGGACGTCGATCTGGTTGACCGCCAGCCGCTGCGTGTAGTCGAGGGCGCCGGATCCCGACGCGTCGAACACGGCGAAGGCGCTCAGGTCGACCATCCCCACCCGGTCGCGCATCGCCAGGTGCTCGGCGTTGACGAGGGGCGACCACCAGCGCGCGTCCCACTCGGCCGGACGCGGCCTCGCGCGGTCGCCGTACTGCTCGAGCAGGGTCCGGTTCGACTCGTACCAGTGCGGTCGCTCCCAGCCCGCGGTCTCGAAGAACACGGCCCCGAGCTTGCGCTCGCGGGCGTCGAAGGGGCTCAGCCGCACGTTCCGGTTCGAGGCCCACTGTTCGGCGGGGTGCACGATGCCGTAGGTCTTGTTGTAGCCCTCCGCCGTGCGGGCGTGGATGTGCGCCCTGGTGCGCCCGTGGGGGTAGAAGCGGGCGATGTCGGAGCTGTGGGGATCGATCTCCGGCACGCCGCTCGTCATCCACTCCGCCACCGTCCGGGCGATGCCGGGCGCCTCCTTGATCCAGATGGCCGCGGCGGCCCACAGGCCGCGCACCTCGGGCGACTCGCCGAGGATCGGGGAGCCGTCCGGCGTCAGCGACAAGAGCCCGTTGATGGCGAGGCGGATCCCGACGCTCTCGTCGGCGAGGATGTCCGGCATCAGCTCGAGCGCCTGCTCCATCTGGGGGTCGAAGTCGTCCTTGGTGAAGGGGAGCTGCGTCGGCGACAGCGCCGACGCCTCGAGGGAGGGGATGTCGTCGGGGTCGACCAGGATCGGCCGGTGCGCGTACGAGCCGATCTCCAACTCGGCCCCGTGCTGGCGCTCGTACATGTTCGTGTCCATGTCGCGGATGATGGGGTACTCGATCTCGCCCGCCGTCTTGGCGAAGAGCGGCACCGGGCCGACGTCGATCATCTGGTGGATGGCCGGGCTCAGCGGGATGGACGCCCCCGCCATGCGGGCGAGACGCGGGCTCCACACGCCGCAACAGATCGCGACCACGTCCGCGCGGATGTCCCCCCGGCTGGTCCGCACGCCCCGAACGCGCCCCTTCGCGACGTCGATCCCGACGATCTCGGTGTTCGCGAAGACGCGGAGGGCGCCCTCGGCCTGCGCGCGCTCGCGCATGAGCGTGCCGGCGCGCAGGGAGTCGACCACGCCGACCCCGGAGCAGTAGAAGCCGCCCAGGATGATCTTCGGGTTGATGAAGGGAACGCGCTGCTTGACCTCGGCCGGCGTGAGCAGCTCGGCCGGCTCGCCCCAGGCCTTGGCCGAGGTGAGCCGGCGCTTGAGCTCCTCCAGGCGCTCCTTCGTCCGGGCCACCTCGACCCCACCGCTCTGGGTGAAGACGTCGAGGGCCCGATACTGCCGGACGCTCTCCTGCGTGAAGGCGGTCATCTCCTTCGAGTGGTCCACCGGGTAGATGAAGTTCGAGGCGTGCCCCGTGGACCCCCCCGGGCTGGGCAGCGGGCCCTTGTCCAGGAGGACGATGTCCTTCCAGCCGAGGCGCGCGAGATGGTACGCGAGGCTGTTCCCGACGATCCCCGCGCCGATTACCACGACCCTGGCTGATCCGGGTAGTGCGTTCATCGGAGCTCCCCGTGGCTAGCGTCCTTGTCGTGCGTCCGGCGGGACAATTCGGGGTGCCGCCTTCGCCCGGAAGGGACGGCCTGGCCACTCGGGCCTGCCGGATCGTCGGTGACGTTGCCGTCACGCAAGCCGCCCATCCGCCGAGGCCGGGGGTATGAGTCCGGTTCTGGTCACCCCGCGTGCCAGTCCGACCGCGGCCGATCGCGGCTCACAGGCCGCCCCAGAGAAGCGGGGACAGGGTAGCCGAGATCCGCGCGGGCTTGCAAGAGCCAGGCGGGCTACTTCTTGACCGCCCCCCACCCAGGGTCTACCCTGGGCGCACTCCCGCTGGGAGACCGGCATGCCGTGCCCCCGGTGCCAGGCCGAGACGCCGTCTGACGCCCAGTTCTGCCCGGAGTGCGGGGCGGAGCTGACGCTCGTCTGTGCGCGCTGCGGCACCGCGAACCTGAGCCGCCACAGGTTCTGCAAGAGGTGTGGGCAGCCCCTGGGGACTGCCTCCGCCGAGCGGCCAGCTGCCGCGAGATTCGCCTCGCCGCAGTCGTACACCCCGCAGCACCTGGCCGAGGAGATTCTCACGTCGAGGACCGCGCTGGAGGGCGAGCGGAAGCAGGTCACGGTGCTGTTCGCCGACCTGAAGGGGTCGATGGAGCTGCTCGCCGACCGCGATCCCGAGGAGGCCCGACAGCTCCTCGATCCCGTCCTCGAGCGGATGATGGAGGCCGTCCACCGCTACGAGGGCACCGTCAATCAGGTCATGGGCGACGGCATCATGGCGCTCTTCGGCGCTCCTCTCGCCCATGAGGACCACGCCGTCCGCGCCTGTTACGCGGCGCTCCGCATGCAGGAGGCCGTCAAGCGCCACGCCGAGACCATTCAGCGCACCGTGGGCGTCCCCCTCCAGATTCGCGTCGGCCTCAACGCCGGCGAGGTCGTCGTCCGCTCCGTCGGCACCGACCTCCACCTGGACTACACCGCCGTCGGCCAGACCACCCACCTCGCCGCCCGCAT
>CAZDYT010000615.1:0-2974 GCA_964509395.1 uncultured bacterium | reverse complement strand
GGGGTCCGGCTCGTGGCGTTTCCCGAGCTGGCCGTGCCCGGTTACCCGCCCGAGGACCTACTGTTCAAGTCCGCGTTCATCGAGGCCAACCTGCGCGCGCTCGACGATGTGGCCCGCGCCACGTCGGACCTGACCGCGGTGGTCGGCTTCGTCGACCGGCGCGGCGACATCTTCAACGCCGCCGCGGTCATCCACGACGGCAAGATCGCCGGCGTCTACCACAAGCAGTACCTGCCGAACTACGGCGTCTTCGACGAGAACCGCTACTTCCAGGCCGGGACCGAGGCCCCCGTCTTCGAGCTGGCGGACCGCGGGGTCATCGCGGTCAACATCTGCGAGGATATTTGGTACCCGACGGGTCCGGCGACCGCCCAGACCCTCGCCGGCGCCGACCTGATCGTCACGATCACCTCCTCGCCGTACCACGCGGGCAAGGTGCGCTTCCGCGAGAAGATGCTGGCCACCCGCGCCGCGGACCACGTGGCCTGCCTCGCCTACGCCAACCTCGTCGGGGGCCAAGACGAGCTGGTCTTCGACGGCCAGTCGCTGATCTTCAACGAGTTGGGCGAGCGACTGGCGCTCGGCGGGGCGTTCGAAGAGGACTTCGTCGTCGCCGACCTCGATCTCGACGCAGTCTTCCGGGCGCGGCTGCACGACTCGCGGCGGCGGAAGGAGAAGCTCCGCGCCACGGCGCCGGTCCGGCGGATCTCGCTCTCGGCCCTGCCGGAGCGACCGCGGCCGGCGCTACCGGAGCGGACGGCCGCGTTCCTCGAGCCCGCCGCCGAGGTCTACGCGGCCCTCGTCCTCGGCACGCGGGACTACGTGTGGAAGAACGGCTTTCGTCGGGTGGTGATCGGACTCTCCGGCGGCATCGACTCCGCCCTCACCGCGGCCATTGCCGTGGACGCGCTCGGGCGCGAGAGCGTGGTCGGTGTCTTGATGCCCTCCCCCTTCTCCTCGGCCGGCACCAAGGCGGACGCCCGGCGCGTGGCGCGGAACCTCGGCATCGAGTTCCTGACCCTGCCGATCACGTCCGCCTATCGCGCCTTCCGGCGCATCCTCGAACCGCCCTTCAAGGGGCTCAAGGAGGACGTCGCCGAGGAGAACATCCAGGCTCGCGTGCGCGGCACGCTCTTGATGTCGCTCTCCAACAAGTTCGGCTGGCTCGTCCTGACCACCGGCAACAAGAGCGAGATGGCCGTGGGCTACTGCACGCTCTACGGTGACATGGCCGGCGGCTTCGCCGTCATCAAGGACGTGCCGAAGACGATGGTCTACGCGCTCGCGCGCCATCGGAATGCCCGCGACGGGCGTCCGGTGATCCCGGAGAGCGTGCTCATCCGGGCGCCCTCGGCCGAGCTCCGGCCGAACCAGACCGACCAGGACACGCTGCCGCCCTACGAGGTGCTCGACCCGATCCTGGAGGCCTACGTCGAGGAGGACCGCTCGCTCGCGGGCATCGTCGCCCTCGGCTACGACGAGGCGACGGTGCGGAAGGTCGTCTCGATGGTGGACCGGAACGAGTACAAGCGACGGCAGGCGCCGCCCGGCGTCAAGATCACGCCGCGCGCGTTCGGTCGGGACTGGCGACTGCCGATCGTCAACCGCTTCCGGCATCCCTGAACCATCGGAGGGGGGTAAGCCCCCCTCCGAGACCTCCCCCCGAACTTTCGCGGGCCAAGCCCGCGCTCGGAGTGCTTCGGTCAGCGCCCGGGCAGTGTCTGGCGCGTGAGCGGCGTAACCGGCGTCACGTCGGGGAACCGCGGCGCGTCAGGCAGGTGAGGACGGAGTCGGCTGGGTGGCGGGAAGCCCCCGCGCGACGATCCAGGGAATCGCCATCAGCGCGTAGACGAGCATCACGACCTCGCCGTCGCCGAAGTTGTGCTCGAACAGCCCGGCGACGAGGAACCCGCTGACCCCCCAGAGGCTCGCGCAGAGGAGCGCGCGCTCGCGCGGCCGGTCACGGCCGAGCCGGGCCAGGATCCGTCCCCCCTCCCGGAAGAAGACGACCCAGAGCCAGATCCACACGGCCAGCGCGGGCAGACCGCGCTCCGCCGCGATCTGGATCGGCGAGTTGTGGAGGTGTCCCGTCGAGGCCCGGACCGCCTCGGGCCGCCGGTAATGCGGATACCACGCGCGCACCTGTCCCGGCCCGACGCCCAGCACGGGGTGATCGGCGACCATCGCGAGCCCGCTCCGCCACATGGCCACGCGGTCCCGCATCGTCACGTCCTGCGGGTTGGCCATGGAGCGAACCCGCTCCATCACGGCGCCGGCGGAGACAGCGGCGACCAGGACGGCCGCGCCGACGAGGAGCAGGGCGACGCGGCTCGCGCGCCGCGCGGTGACGACGAGACCGAGCGTGCCCGCCACGAGCCCGAGCCAGGCGTTTCGGGAGTAGGTGAAGGCGAGGGCCGCGACCGTCACCGCGCCCGCGGGGACCATCCACCACACGCCGCGCCAGGAGACATGGGCCAGGTAGGCCACGAAGAAGAGCGCCCCGAGCAGCAGGACGCCCCCGAATGTCATGTAGATGCTGAACGGGCCGCGTACCCGCGAGGTGTGGGTGCAGATCTGCGCCAGCCAGCCCTGCGGGAGGACGCCCGGCCGCGCGCCGCAGAGGTAAGCCTGCGCGAGCCCGTACACGGCCATGAGCGTCAGCACGACCAGGAAGCCTGTCCAAAGCCGGAGCGCGTGGCCCGAGTCGCGGGTGTACCAGAGGACCAGATAGAACGTCGCGATCCGCAACGTGTCGCGCGCGATCCAGAGACTCCAGCCCGGATCCCCCGAGAGGGACGCCGAGAGAATCGTCAGCGCGGTCAGAAGGAGAAACGGCATCGTCAGCGGATGGCGGCGGAGCGGCTCGGCGTTGCTCCAGAACTCGCGTGCCACGCTCTTGAACCACTCCGGCCGGCCCAAGTGCCGGAGCGCGGTGCCCCAGGGCAGCACGAGCGCGAAGAGGAGCGTGAGCAGG
>CAZDYT010000614.1:329-2976 GCA_964509395.1 uncultured bacterium | reverse complement strand
CCGGGGCGGCCGCGGCTCCCGTCGCCTTCGAGTGCCGGCTCGTCGGTGGGGGATTCGAGCTCGCCGTCCACGCCCCAGGCACATGGGAGATCGGACGCTCGAAGGAAGCCCAGTGGCAGGTCGAGCACCCCACGGTCTCGCGGCGCCACGCGCGGCTCCACGTGCGGGCCGACCTGCGCGTCGAGATCGAGCACGTGGCGGCGTCGAACCGAACGTTGATCGCCGGGCGACCCATCGAAGGACTAGCCGGGCTCGCCGACGGCGACACGCTGCAGTTCGGCGAGGTGGTCCTCCAGGTGTCGATCCGCCGGCCCGCCCCTGATTCCGCGCGATCGTCGTAGCTGACGGACTTCCAAGAAGATCGGAAAACCCAGCAGGTGGGGCTTGACAAAATCATGGACACTGTGTATATTGGGTCCATGGAGAAACCAGCACTCCCGTCCCCCGAACAACGCCGTGACCGGCTCCTCCAGCGCCTGCACCGGCTCCCCAACCTCATGCGCGGCACCGTCTACGAGCGACTCCGCAAGTGCGGCCGGCGCTCCTGCACCTGCGCGGGCGAGGGACCAAAGCACACGACCAGACAACTGGTGGTGAACCTCAAGGGCAGGGTCCACACCCGCTATGTGCGCACCGGCGAGATGGAGAACGTCCAAGCCTTGGTCGCGGCCTACGCCGAGCTGTGGGAGATCGTGACCGAGTTGACCGAGGTGAACCTGGAGCTTCTGCACGGTGAGCATCCGGGCGGCGGCTTCCGCCGGGGGAGAAGGCGGTCATGACACAGGCACAGGGCATCCTGCCTTTCGTGGTGGAGTTGGCTGAGCGCTCGGACGCGATGACGGGCCGGGCGGGGCTGCCGCTGGTGCTCGAGACCATGCGCGGCCTGGCGTTGGACCAGGCGATCTCGGAGCACGTGCGGCTCCGTGAGCGGGCGAGCGGCTACAGCGAGGTGGAGAAGATCGAGGCCTTGGTGCTGCTGATGGCCTCGGGGGGCGAGTGCGTGGACGACATTCGCGTGCTCGAGGCCGATCCTGGCCTGGTGCGGCTGTTGGACCGGGAGCGGCTTCCCTCCCCAGATGCGCTGCTCAACTTCCTCTACGCCTTCCACGATCCGCAGCTGATCAAGCAGGCGCAGGAGGGCCGTGCGCCGGACACGCTGGCCTACATCCCCGAGGAGAACGCAGCGCTGGCTGGCCTGGGGCGGCTCAACCTGGAGTTGGTGCGTCGCGTGGCGGCCCAGGGCCAGGGGAGGCGAGCGACCCTCGACCACGATGCGACCATCCAGGAGAGCCACAAGCAGGAGGCGCTGGCTCACTACAAGGGCGGGCGGGGCTATCAGCCGGCGGCGATCTACTGGGTCGAGCAGGACCTGGTCCTGGCTGACGAGTACCGGGACGGCAACGTGCCGGCGGGGATGTCGAACCTGCCCATCATCAAGCGTGGCTTTCAGGCGCTGCCGGCCACGGTCACGGAATACTACTTCCGGGCCGACAGCGCCTGCTACGACGAGGTGGTGCTGAAGTGGCTTGGGGATCCGAAGCGGAAGCAAGGCCCTGCGGGTCCGATCGGGTTCACCATCAGCGCCGACATGAGCCCCGAGTTGAAGGCGCTCTGCAAGGCGGTACCCGAGCAGGCCTGGAGGCCCTTCGAGGATCGGCCTGAGGAGACGGTGCACTGCGCCGAGGTGGAGTTCACACCGGGCAACTGGCGCAAGGATGCCCAGCCCCTGCGCTACCTGGCGCTGCGCATCACGAAGAAGCAGGGAAGGCTCTTTGAGGAGGGCGCGGCGACCAAGCACCTGGCGGTGGTGACCAATCGCGAGGGAGACATCGCAGAGCTGATCCGCTGGCACTGGCAGAAGGCGGGAACCATCGAGCTGGTCCACGACGTCACCAAGAACGAGGTTGCCGCAGCCGTGCCCCCCTGCGGCCGCTTCGGGGCCAACGCGGCTTGGTATCGCCTGAGTCTCCTGACTTACAACGTGCTCAGCGCCATGAAGTCCCTGGCCCTGCCCCCGGAACTGAGTTCGGCGCGGCCCAAGCGGCTTCGCTTCTCGGTGTTCACTCTGGCCGGACGCATCGTATACCACGCAGGTCGACTGGTCGTCCGCGTGGGTGCCGAGGCCGAGGCGCTGGCGGGGCTGATTGCCGCCCGGCTCCGACTCGCGCAGCTTCGGTCGTTGCTCGCCTCGACCTGAAGCCGCTCCCCGACTCACGAGGGTGCCCAATGCGGCCCGCGGTGTGCGCTGAGCGCCGCCCGCCCGCCCCCCAACCTCCTCAGGCTGCGTTCGCCCCTCCTGGGGATCTCCTCGAAGTGGCGTCGCCATCCGGGCCACGTTTCCTTTCGCTTCCGTTTCGCCTAACTCGCGCAGGTTTCCGCACCCGAGCAGACAACGCAAGAAGCTTGCCGCGGGATTAGGGAACAGTGTACATCCTTGACACGCTCTTCGCAGGGGGTGTAGTGTCCCTCGCACGACGGCCGATGTCCACAACCTGTGCGACTCCCGCCCGCCTCCCCGATCCTTCCGAGGGGACGAGCGCCTGCTTGCGATTGAAGACCATGACGAAGGATGCCGGTGATGGGACGACTCCGAAGGAGATGGCGGGGCTTCAAGTCGCGTCCTTACCGAAATTGGCGGTCGTCAAGA
>CAZDYT010000614.1:0-319 GCA_964509395.1 uncultured bacterium | reverse complement strand
GGGCTCCTGCTGACGGGCCTCGCGCTCACCGCGGCCCTGAGCGCCGTCGTCACGATGCGTGTGGTGCTCACCTCCCAGGAGGTGGCCGTGCCGTCCCTCCTCGAGAGACGGGTCCCCGAGGCCGGGGCCCTGGCGGCCCGCCACGGGCTGCTCCTGAGGGTCGAGGGCAAGCGCCATGACCCGCAGGTGCCGCCGGACCGTATCGTGGCCCAGGAGCCGCCCCCGGGGTCGACGCTGAAAGCGCACCGGAGCATCCGGGTCTGGCTGAGCCTGGGGCCGCAGCGGCTGGCGGTCCCCCCGGTCGAGGGCGAGAGCTTGA
>CAZDYT010000613.1:0-2978 GCA_964509395.1 uncultured bacterium | reverse complement strand
GGTCAGGGGGCTCGAGACGGCGTGGCAGACGTTCGGCCGGCTGTTGCTGTACGCGATGCCGGCGAGGGTCGCGGCCAGCGCGCAGGCGGACCGGGCGGGGAGATCTCCGCCGGCGCACGACCGCTCCAGATTCTCGCCGAGGAGGCGGATGACCTCCAGGTTCAGCGCGTCCGACACGGGCTCGGCCTCGAGGGACCAGTAGGACTCGAAGGCGCTGGTGAGCGCATCCATGCCGGTCGCGGCGGCCAGCTCCCGATCCATGCTCATCGCCAGCTCCGGATCCACCAGGGCGACGCGCGGGAACAGGAAAGGACCGGCGAGGTGCATCGAGCGCTTCGCGGGGAAATCCCAGAGCGCCGCGAACGGCGTCACCTCGCTGCTGCTGCCGGACGTCGTCGGCACCGCGACGACCGGGAGCCCGGGCCGCTCGAAGCTCTTCGGTCGTCTGTCGCCGGCATCCGCCGCCCTCGAGGTCACGGCGGCCCGCGCGCCGGCCGCCGAGGGAGTGGTGGCGAACTCCCGCGCCGTCCCCTCGTGGGTCATGAGGATCGCCACCGACTTCGCCACGTCCATGACGCTCCCCCCGCCGATGGCGACCACGATCGAGGCGCGCGCGTCCCGACACGCGGCGAGCGCCCGCCCCACCACGTCCGGGGACGGGAACGGCGGCACCTGATCGAACAGGCTGACCCGCCGCGGCCCGATGGCCTCGACGACCCGCGGCCGGATGCCTCGGGCCTCGAGGCTCTTCCGCCCCGTTACCAGGAAGACCCTCGCGCCCGGCCCGGCCGTCTCGTCGACGAGGGAGGCCAACTGGCCCAGCGCGCCGACCCCGAAGACGACGCGGGTCGGGCTGAGCCACGTGAACGCGGGAAGCGCCGGGCCGCTCACCCTCGCCCTCTCCGAGCCGCTCCGCGTCCCGTCGCCGCGCTCAGTAGCCCCGGGCCGGGTCGATGCGGTTTCGGAGCGGCCGGCCGGCGAGATACCGACGGAGGTTGTCGAAGAAGATCTCCAGGCAGCGCGGGACGTACTGCGGCCCGTCGTCGACCGCGCAGTGCGGGGTGATGACCAGGTTAGGCGTCGTCCAGAGCGGGGAGTCGGGCGGCAGTGGCTCCTCGTCGAAGACGTCGAGGACCGCGCCGCGGAGCTCACCCCGCGCGAGCTTTTCGGCCAGGGCCTCGTTGTCGATGACGGCGCCCCGGCCGAGGTTGACGAGGCCCGCCTGCGGGGGCAGGAGGTCGAGCTCGCGGCGCCCGATGAGGCTCCGCGTCTCGGGCGTCAGCGGAGTGGTGACGACGACGAAGTCGGCCCGCGGCAAGACCTTGTGGAGCGCCCGCGGCCCGTACATCTCGTCGACCAGGCGATGCGGGCGGGCGTTCCGCCGAACCCCGAGGACCCGCAGGCCGAACCGCCGGGCCAGGCGCGCCACCTCGGCGCCGATGCGGCCGACGCCGACGATGGCGACCGTCTTGCCGGCGATGGTGGTGGTGAACCGCTGCTCCCAGCGGCGTTCGCGCTGCTGGGTGACGAAATAGGGCACGCCGTGGTTCAGCATCAGGAGCGCCGCCAGGGCGAACTCGGCGCCCTTCGGCCCGTGGACCCCGCTGGCGTTGGTCAGGGTCACGCCCGGGGGCAGCAGCGGGAGCACATCTTCCACCCCGGCATTGGTGGACTGGATCCACCGGAGCCTGGGGGCCCCCGCCGCCAGGGACTCGGCCTCGAAATGCCCGGCGATGAGGACCTCGGCGTCGCGGAGCCCCGCATCGACGCTCGCGGGGTCGTCGCCGTAGGTCACGCCGATCCGACGGGCCAGGGCCGGCACGCGCTTGGCTGCCGCCTCGAATCGCTCCGGCGTGATCGCGAACACCTCGTTCGTGTGCGGGTCGTTCTGGATGTGGACGCGCACCGGCGTCGATCGCAGGCGGCGTCGCGCCTTCTCTCCGGTGGTCCTCGTCGATGCCACGTCAGCCGCTCCTCCCGTCACCGATTCGCTGCGATCCCGCGGCCACCCTCAACCCGGCCCTGCCCTGTCACTCCTTGGGCATCGGAAACGGCGCCGGGTCGAGGAAGCGCCGGAGCACGTTGGTCGTCAGGCGCGCCACGTTGTTGTCGTAGCCCTTGTAGGCCAGGCTGCCGGCGTAGGCGATCGAGCCGGTCGAGAACACCGCGCCGCCGCCCGGGCACTCGAAGAACACCATGTCCGCGCGGATCGCGGGGTTCTGCGGGCCGTCCGTCGCGCCGTGCGCGACGAGCACCGACTCGTTGACCAGCTCGAAGCTGTTCGAGTGCCCCTCCGACGAGGCCACCACGAGGGCGTGCGCCGGCGAGCCCAGGAGCCGGTCGTAGCAATCGATCTCGAGCCCGGCGGCGCCACCGCGGCGCGTGCCGAAGTCCCCGACGATCCCCTCGTCCCCGACCCCCTCGAACCTGAACGCGACCCGGGGGTCCCGGCTCGCGGGCCTCCGGCGGTAGTACGAGGACGCGTCGAAGCCCTGCGAGATGAATCCGACCCCGGCCAGGAGGTTCGGGGGGCGCCCCTGGCGCCGCCACAGCCCTCCGTACTCGCCGGTGAAGCTCATGTAGTACTCGCCGACCTCGGCGGCCCAGGCGCGGGTGCCGTCCTCGGACCGCCGCACCTCGATCACCCCCGGCTTGGTCGGATGGTAGGCGATTCGCCAGTAGAAGCCGTTCCCGCCGAGGTACATCAGCCGGCCGCCCCGGCGGAGGTAGGCGTCGAGCGCGTCCAGCATCTGGATGGAGAGATACTCCGGGTGCGTCCCCGTCACCACGACCCGGTACGGCGTGAGGAGGTCGACGCCCTCGCGGTGGAGGTCGTCATCGGTGATGACGTCGCAGCCGGCGCCCGTGTGCTCGAGCCAGTCGACGACGAACAGGTCCGCGCAGAAGTTCCAGAGCCGCCCCTTCGGCCGGATGTTCGTCGCGGGGCGGAGCCGCGTGCCGTAGCAGACGCCGCTCCC
>CAZDYT010000612.1:1878-2983 GCA_964509395.1 uncultured bacterium | reverse complement strand
ACCGCGTCTCAGTCGAGATCGGGACGCCCCAGACATGGCCCGGCCCACCAGCACCCCTGGTCCTCGCGAACCTCCTCGGCCCCGCGCTCGTGGCGCTCGCCCGGGCGCTGGCGCGCTGTTGCGCGGTGCCCGGCCGCGTGATCACGGCGGGGCTCCTCGTCCACGAGGCGCCCGTGGTCGTGGCCACGTTCGTGCCCGAGGGCTTCGAGCTCCTCGAGGTGGTGGAGCGCGAGGGGTGGGCGGGACTCCTGCTGGCGCGCGAACATGCGGCGGTTCATCATCCGGCCTGAGGCCATCGAGGCGGATCGGGTCCGCTTCGACCCGGCCGAAGTGCATCACCTCGGCCGCGTGCTGCGGCTTCGTCCGGGAGCCCTCGTCGAGGCGGCCGACGGCACGGGGCGGGTGTTCACGGTCCGGCTCGAGGCGCTCGGCGCGCGCGAAGCGTGGGGGAGGATTGTCGGGGAGGGTCGGACAGCCCGCGAGTCGCCGTGTGCGATCACGCTCGCGCAGGCGATCCTCAAGGGAGAGCGGATGACGTGGGTCATCCAGAAGGCCACCGAGCTCGGCGTCGTCCGGATCGTGCCGCTCGAGACGGAGCGGGTGGTGGCGCGGGCGGAGGGCGCGGGCGCCCGGGGCGCGCGCTGGGAGCGGCTGGCCCGTGAGGCGGTCAAGCAGTGCGGTCGCGCGGTCGTCCCGGTCGTCGACACGCCGCGCTCCTTCGGCGAGGTGATCGCGGAGACGCCACGCCACGACGCCGCCTGGCTCCTCTGGGAGGGCGGGGGGATCCCGATCACCGCGGCCGCCCGCGAGGTCGGGCGGCCGCGGCGGGTGCTCCTTCTGGTCGGCCCGGAGGGCGGCTTCAGCCCCGCCGAGGTCGCGATGGCCGAGGCGGCGGGCGCGCGCGTGGTCGGGCTGGGCCCACGAATTCTGCGCGCCGAGTCGGCGGGGGTCGTGGGGGTCGCGCTCTGCCAGCATCTCTTCGGCGACCTGGGCGTGGGCGAGGACGCCGGAGGACCCGCATGAGCGCACCGGCGGAGGGCTGGGAGTACTTCGAGATGGCGGCGGACGTCGGGGTGCACGCGTGGGGGCCGAGCCTCGAGGCTTG
>CAZDYT010000612.1:0-1868 GCA_964509395.1 uncultured bacterium | reverse complement strand
GCGTGCTTCCGCCAGTGTGCCCTCGGCATGTTCAACCTCATCGTCCCGCTGTCGGCGGTGGCGCCGACGGAGTCGCGCGAGGTCGGCGCGCAAGGGGAGAGCCCCGAAGTTCTCCTGGTGAACTGGCTCAACGAGCTCCTCTACCTCCACGACGTCGGGGGCTTCGCCGTGTGTGGCCTGGCGGTGCCGCGAATCGAGGGGGCGCGCATGCGCGCGAGCCTCGTGGGCGAGCCCGTCGATCCGGCTCGGCACCCCCGGGGGATCCTCGTCAAGGCGGCGACCTTTCACCAGCTCGCGCTCACGCGCGAGCGGGAGCGGGTGGGCGTGCGCGTCGTGCTGGACATCTGACGCGCGTGTGGACAGGGTGGCCTGACCGCCAAGGCCAGCTCGCGGCTGTTGCATCTCCGCAACCCCGAGCGAGCCGGAGGTGCTGTCTCCGCGCAACACTTCCTCGAATGGGCCCCGACGCGGCGAGGCAGTCGCCGCCGAATTTGCCGAAAAACACGGCGCTTTCCGTCGGGGCCGCCGCACGGAGGTTGTGGCACGCATATTGCGGGGCGTTACGCTCTCGGGTCGGGGACCATGGAGCTCCAGCACACGATCCGAAAAGCCGTCGGGTGTCGAGGGGTAGGCCTTCACACCGGCGTCCCGGTGGCCTTGGCGCTCCAGCCCGCGCCCCCGGATCACGGCGTCGTGTTCCGGGTTCTTCCCTCGGGCACGGAGATTCCCGCCCGACCCGAGTCCCTCCTCAACGGTCACTACGCGACCACCCTCGGGGCGGACGGCGTTCAGGTCCAAACCGTCGAGCACCTCCTGGCGGCGGTTCGGGCCCTGGGCATCGACAACCTCCTGGTCGAGATCGACGCCCCCGAGCTGCCCGCGATGGACGGGAGCGCGGCGCCGTTCGTCTCGCTCCTCTACGCCGCCGGACGCGAAGGGCAGCCGGCTGCCCGGCGGCCGCTCCGGGTCACCGAAACCATCCGGGTCGGCGACGACACGCGATGGATCCAGATCTCGCCGGTGCCGGAGTTCCGCATCAGTTACACCCTCGACCTCGATCACCCGGCCGTGGGCGTCCAGGTGGTTTCGATCGCGCCGACGGAGCAGCGTTTCGTCGAGGAGCTCGCGTCGGCTCGCACCTACGGGTTCCTGAAGGACCTGGAGCTCCTCCGCCAGCAGGGGCTCGCCAGGGGCGGCTCCCCGGACAACGCGGTCGTCGTCGGCGAGCAGCGCGTGCTCAACGGCGCGCTTCGCTTCCATGACGAGTTCGTGCGCCACAAGATCCTCGACGTCATCGGCGACCTGGCGCTCGTCGGCGGGCCGGTCGTCGGCCATGTGGTCGCGCGCAACGCAGGCCACGCGCTCAATCACCTGCTCGTCCGCGCGATCGCGCAGCGGGCGCCGCGCGCCCACGGTGGCGTCGAGCGCGCCGGCTCGCATCCCGTCGCGCGCTCGGCCGGAGAGGCCCGGCAGCCCTCCGCGGTGGCCGGTAAGTAGCCCGCCGGCGTCCCCCGCCGCGCGCGGCGGTGGATTTGCCCTCCCCCCACGGAAGCCCCCGAGCTATAATGCTGATCTATGCTCGGGCCGCGCTGGCGGATCAGGGTGGCGGCCGTCCTGGGGCTTCTGCTCCTCCTCTCGACGGACGGCTGGGCCGGGCCGCTGCGGATCTCAAACCTGGTCGTCACGAACGCGGACAGAACGCTGGTGGTCAACGTGGTCCTGTTGGGCTCGCTGCCGGACGGGGTCGTGGAGGGGCTGGGGACCGGCATCCCGGCGACCGTGCGGTTCCAGGTAGAGCTCTGGCAGTACAATGCCTGGTGGGTGGACCGCCGGATCGCGGCGAAGATCCTCGAGCGGCAGGTGGTCTA
>CAZDYT010000611.1:0-2986 GCA_964509395.1 uncultured bacterium | reverse complement strand
CGAGCAGGCGCTCGAGATCAGCACGGTCGCGTGTCTGGCCATACATGTCTCCTTCATTGACGCCCGAACGGGACGGCCCTCACTCTATGGCCCGCATAAATCATAGGTTTGCTCTGGCCGAGCGGCCAGGGTGGCTCCGGCAGGCGAGGACGCGTCCTCCGCGAGCGCCGGAGTAAACCTGACTTGAACGGAGCCGCTGCTTCGCCTATTCGGGCGTGGCTCTGTGGGAAAGCAGCTGGCGCCGCGAGCGGGTGCGGGCGAGAGAGCGCGCGCCGGGGAGCAGCGGGGTCGGCGCTGGTTGTGACGATGCGCCTGGAGTGGGGTTGCCTGGCGAGGGTCGCGGGGGCAGGAGCGCGATCGAGACGTAGCTCCGCGTGGTCGCGGTCGGACGCGATGAGCACAAGGGGGCGCTGGTCATGGGTCGTGGCTCACGGCCGGGGCGGGCGGCGGAGGTCGTTCGTGCAGGGGACGGCGGAGGAGGGAAGGCTTGCCGCAGCGCGGGCAGCGCCGGGCCAGCTCGAGCAGCCGAACGAGCGGCTCGCTGATCGGCTTGTCTGAGGTGGCCGGCTGATCCTCGCGCGCGGTCTGTCTCACGGGCTCGTGCGGCACCGGCGGCAGGGCGGCGCGAACCGTCTGGCGCTTGGCTTTAGCCTTGGCGCCGAGCAGGCCGTAGTGGCGGATCTTGACGAAGCCACGAGGCAAGACGTGGAGCAGGAAGCGCCGAATGAACTCCTCGCCCTTCAAGGTGGCGGTCTTGTCGTTGCGGGTCTTGAAGCGCACGCTCTGCTGGTCCATCTCCAGCAGGCGGTGGTTCGAGATGCCGACGCGGTGGGTGTAGTAGCCGAGGTAGTCGTAGACCTGCTCGGGCCCCGTGAAGGGACGCTTGGCGTAGGGCCGCCATTCCTTGCGGTAGAGCTTGTCGAGCAACAGGCGGAAGACATCGGGATCGTCGAGGTGGGCGCAGGAGCCGGTGAGGCGAAGGCGGCCCTTGTCGTAGAGCTGCTTGAGACCCGCCAGGAACTTGCCGCGGAACAGCCGGCCCATCACCTGGACGGGGAACAGGTAGCCCTCACTCTTCACACTGATCCAGTTCTCGGCGTCGGGGGCCAATCCTCCCCCGGTGACGATGCAGTGCAGGTGGGGGTGGAAACTCAAGTCGCGGGTCCAGGTGTGGAGCACGGCGGTCAAGCCGAGCAAGCCGCCGAGTCGTTCGGGGTCGGCGCCGAGCGTCAGCAGGGTGTCCGAAGTGGCCCGGAAGAGCAGGGCAAAGACTCTTTCGCGGTTGCCCAGGGCGAGTGGTCGCAGCTCGGCGGGCAGGGTGACGACCGTGTGGAAGTAGTGGACCGGGAGGATGCTCTGCTTGCGCGCCTCGACCCAGCGCGCGGCGGCGATGCCCTGGCACTTGGGGCAGTGCCGGTTGCGGCAGGAGTTGTAGGAGGGCCGCTCGAAGCCGCACTCCTCGCACACGTCGAGGTGGCCGCCGAGGACGGCGGTGCGGCAGGCGAGGATCGCCTCGAAGACCTTCGCCTGCTGCTGGCTGAGGACGTGGCTTTCCCGGTAGGCGTCTCCGAAGCTGCGGAAGACGTCGGCGACCTCGAGCCGGGGCCGCTGCGCAGACCCCGGCTCACATACGGCGGCGTGCGCCACGGAGGCGCGCTTCTAGCCCAGGACCTGTCCCTCGGGCTTGCCGAGTAGGTCGAGCGGGCTCTTGACCCGCTTCAGATACTCGGCACGGACCCTGGCGTAGCGCTCGGTCGTGCGGCAATCGCTGTGGCCCAGCAGCAACTGGATCAAGCGCATGTCGGCGCCCAGCTCCAGCAGGTGCGTGGCGAAGCTGTGGCGCAGCAGGTGCGGCGTCACCTTGCGCTTGAGGCGGGCGGCCTCGACGGCCTGGTACAGCGCGTTGCGCACGCTGCGGACGTTGATCGGTTTGTCGGGCAGCACCGGGCTCGGAAACAGCCACTCGCCCTGGGGCCTGGCGATCCTCCAGTACTTCCGCAGCAGCTCCAGCAGTTGCTCGCTCAGCATCACCTCGCGGGCCTTCTTCCCCTTGCCCTCGCGGACGTGGATCAGGCCGCGGGCGGAGTCGATGTCGGCGGGCCTGAGCGTGAGGGCCTCGGTGATGCGCAGCCCGGCGGCGTAGGCCACGGTGCAGATGGCGCGGTGCTTGAGCGAGGTGATGCAGCCGAGCAGTCGCGCGACCTCGCTGCCGGCGAGGATGTCGGGCAGGCGCCTGGGCACCTTGGGGTACGGGATCCTGGCGACCTCCTCCGGCCGCCGCAGCGTGACCCCGTACAGGAACTTGATCGACGCCACGTACATCCGGTGCGTCGCCGGCGAGGCCTGCCTGTCGTTGACCAGATGCAGCAGGAACTCGCGGATCTCGGGCTCCCCCAGCTTCATCGGCGAGCGGCCGAAGTGGTCCGCGAAGTGCTGGGCACAGCGCAGGTAGCAGCTCTGCGTGTTCTCGGCGCGGTTCCGGAGCTGGAGGTCCTCCAGCATCTTGTCGTGCAGCATTCCCATGGCTTCCTCCTCGTGAATCCCGGGCGCCAATCCCCCGGGGCCCGCGAGGATGCTGCTTCAGGCGAGGATCACCAAACGGCGCGAAGCCGAAGCCGCGACTACGCGAGGATCTGCCGGCAGGAGAAGAGGCTGCTGCCGCGGTCGCGGCTTAGTTCAAGAGGTTTTTGGGGTCTCCACTTAACCGGAGTAACACCGGAGCAAACCTCAGCCAGTCTTAGAGATCGGGCCAGGCAGCCTCCACGGGCGATTCGCTCGGGGGCGGTCGAGGCTCGGCGGGTGTCCGCCCACCCGTGGCGGGACGGGCGGCACTGCGCGGGACCTGTGGCTGGCGATGAGGTCCTTGTAGCGCACCGGGTCATGGGCGGAAGCCAACTCGAGGACTCGGTAGAACACCATCCCGCGGCTGCGGGAGCGGCGGCGGTTGAAGCGGAACACGAACTCATCCAGGTAGCTGGTCAGGTGC
>CAZDYT010000610.1:0-2992 GCA_964509395.1 uncultured bacterium | reverse complement strand
CTCTGAGCTCGCGGGAAGGGCTGCCCCCCTCCCGAACCACGCCTCCGGCGAGGGTCCGGCACCCTGCCGGAGGGCGCGCGGCCCGTGCGGGCCGGGGGCTCGCCCTCTTCGGGAAGTTGTGCTAAAGAGAGCGCATGCCGTGGTTGGTCGTGAACGAGGAAGGACGGGCTCCCCGGGTGCTCGAGGTCGCGACCACGCCGTTTCGGATCGGGCGGCGCGCCGACAACGACCTGGTCCTGGCCGATTACGAAGCCTCCCGCGACCACAGCCGGATCGAGCGTGAGGGCGAGGCCTGGCGGCTCGTCGACCTCGGGACGGCCAACGGCACGAGCCTGAACGGTCGGCGCCTTCAGTCGAGCGCTCCCGAGCGGCTCAAGGCGGGGGACGAGATCCGCATCGGCCACGCCACGCTCCAGTTCTTCGAGAAGCGCCCCGCGCCGGCACCGATCGCGCCCGCGCGGCCGGACCTCACGGACGCCACGCGGCTCATGCCGGGCGAGCGGCCGCCGACGGTCGCGCGGAGCCCCGACTTCGTCCGGCCCCTCACGGCGGTCGCGCTCCCGAAGAAGGTCGAGTATTTCGGCGTCCTCCACGAGCTGGCCAAGCTCTTGCTCGGGGCCGGGGAGCTTCGGGCGATCGGCAAGACGGCCCTCGATCTGCTCTTCCGGGTGCTCCCGGTGGAGCGCGCGGCGATCGCGCTCACGGGGCCGGGAGACCCGCTGCTCACCCTCTTGGTCGAGCGCACGCGGAAGGGCGACGACCACGTCCCGATCAGCCAGACGATCTCGACCTGGGTGCTCCGGGAGCGCGTGGCCGTCATCACCTCCGATGCCCGGCACGACCCCCGCTTCCAGCGCGGCGAGAGCATCCACATGTATCACATCCGCTCGGCCATGTGCGTGCCGCTCTGGTCCGACACGGACACGCTGGGGGTCCTCTACCTCGACAACCTCTTCGACGCCCACGCCTTCACGGAGGAGGAGCTCGAGCTGGTCACCGCCGTCGCCAACCAGGTCGCGATCGGCATGCGCCAGATCCGCCTGGCGGAGCAGCTCCAGGACGAGGCCATCATCCGCGCCAATCTCTGCGGTTACCACTCACCCGACGTGGTTGAGATGATCCTGCGGCAGTCGCGCAGCGGGCGGAGCGTGACGATCGAGGTCGCCGAGGAGTTCGTGACCGTGCTCTTCTGCGACATCGTCGGGTTCACGCCGCTGTCCGAGCGGCTGACCGCCGGGGAGGTCGCGGAGGTGCTCAACCTGTTTTTCGACCGGATGACCCGGGCGATCTTCAGCGTCAAGGGCTCGGTCAACAAGTACATCGGCGATGCCATCATGGCGATCTTCGGTGCGCCGATCCCCACCGGGAACCACAGCGAGCTGGGCGTGCGCGCGGCTCTCCTGATGCAAGAGGAGGCCGCCGCGATTCAGGAGACGCTGCCGCCCGACCGGCGGTTTCGGGTCCGGATCGGGGTGAACAGCGGCCGGGTGGTGGTGGGGAACATCGGCTCGCGGCAGCGCATGGAGTTCACGGTGCTCGGCGACCCCGTGAACGTCGCGCAGCGGCTCGAGTCCATCTGCGAGCCCGGGAAGATCTACGTCGGCGAGGAGACGTACCGGGGGACGCAGGAGCGGTTCCGGTATCGGGACCTCGGCGAGCTCACGCTGAAGGGGAAGGAGCGGCAGATCCGGGTCTACGAAGTCGTGCCCTGACGCTCCCCGCCCTGCCGCGCGGGCCGGATTCGTTGACACCGGGCGGCGGGGCGTGACAGAATCAACGGGTTTCGGCCGGGAGTCGGCATGGTCGCGCGCGTCAGTCCCCGTGTAGGACCCCCCTGAGCCCGCCCGCCGCTCAGCCCGTGGCGCATGCCTGAGCAGATCGGCAAGTACCGCATCCTCGAGCGGGTCGGCCGCGGCGGGATGGGGACCGTCTTCAAAGCCCACGATCCGGTCCTCGATCGGGTCGTCGCCCTGAAGGTCATCTCGACCGAGAGCGAGGTCACCGAGGAGCTCCGGGCCCGCTTCAACCGCGAGGCCCAGGCGTGTGCCCGGCTCAATCACCCCAACATCGTCGTCGTCCACGACCTGGGCGAGGCTGCGGGGCAGCTCTACATCGTCATGGAGTTCCTCGAGGGGGAGGAGCTCAAGCAGCTGATCGGCGCGCGGCGGCCCCTCGCCCTCGCGGAGAAGCTCGGGCTGATGATCCAGGTCTGCGACGGGCTCTACTACGCCCACCAGAACGGGATCATCCACCGCGACATCAAGCCCGGCAACGTCTTCGTGCTGCGGGGCGGGCAGGTGAAGATCCTCGATTTCGGGATCGCCCGCATCGCCGCCACCGACCCGGGCCTCACGCGAACCGGCCTCATCATGGGGACCCTCCGATACATGTCGCCCGAGCAGGCGCGCGGGCGCGTCGACCACCGCGCGGACATCTTCTCGGCCGGGGCCGTGTTCTACGAGCTCCTCGCCTATCGGCCGGCCTTCGACAGTGAGGATCCGATGGAGCTCCTCGAGAAGATCCGCGCGGAGGAGCCCACGCCGCTCACGGAGGTCGACCCCACGATCCCGCAGGATCTGGCGGCCATCATCGAGCGAGCGTTGCGCAAGGACCCGGCCCGACGCTTCCCCGACCTCGCCGAGATGCGGACCCAGCTCGAGAGCATCCGGCGCCGGCTCACCGACGAGGGGGCGCGCCTCGAGCAGCACGTCCGGGACCAGGTCGACCGGCTCCGGGCGCTGCAGGCGGTGCTCGCCAAGCATCTCGGCCGGCCGGTGGACGACGACGAGACGCTCCCGCTCCAGATCGACCGCGCTCGGCTCGGCGACCTGCGGGCGCTCGACCAGACGCTGGCCGGCCGGCTCGAGCGCCTCCGCGCCCGCATCGGGCAGGCGGAGGCCCTCGAGCCGGTGCTGGCGCGTGGCGCGGAGCTCGTGCGGGCGGGGAGTCCCGAGGCCGCGGGCGGCGAGCTCGAGGGCGTCCTCAGGGAGAT
>CAZDYT010000609.1:0-2997 GCA_964509395.1 uncultured bacterium | reverse complement strand
CTCCGCGCCGTGGGGCGCAGGAAGACCGCCCGGCGGCGGTATGATCGTGGTCCGGGACACCGGTGGGAGCCCGAGCCAAAAGCGAACGGGAGAGGCGCGACGACGGCGCCTCTCCCGTTCGCGGTCCGGCAGCCCAGGCTGGCTACTTCTTGGCGAGCGCCTTCACGATCTGGCGACAGAAAGCCGGAAGGTCATCGGGTTTGCGCGACGTGATCAGGTTGCCGTCGACGACGACCTCCTCGTCGACCCAGTTCGCTCCCGCGTTGACGAGGTCATCCTTGATGGAAAAGAAGCTGGTGGCGCGCTTACCCTTGAGGATCCCAGCGGACACCGGCATCCAGCCGGCGTGGCAGATGGCCGCGACCAGCTTGCCGTGCTCGAACGCCTCGCGCACCAGCTTCACCATCGCCGGGGACCGGCGCATCATGTCGGGCGCGAACCCGCCCGGGATGATCACGGCGTCATACTCCACCGCGTTCACCTGCTCCGCCTGGACATCCACGTTCACGGGGTAGCCATGCTTGGAGGTGTAGGACTTGGCGCCGCCCGCACCGACGACGTGGACCTCCGCGCCTTCCTCCTTCAGCCGGTAATATGGCACCCAGAGTTCCATCTCCTGGTACAGGTTCTCCGCGAGGATCGCGACCCGCTTCCCGGTGAGCTGCATGCCACCTCCTTGTGGTCACCCCGGCGCTGCCCGGGGATCAGCTTTTCTTGGACGTCTTGGAGTAGAAGGTCGCCATGAGAGGCTCCAGCCCCGCCCCGCAGGCCGGACATTTCGTGCTGCCGGTCTCCCGCTCCTTGATCGTGAGCGTCAGCGAGACCTCTTTCTGGCATCGGGCGCAGAAGAACTCGTAGACAGGCATGAGCCATCCCTCCTCTCCGGGGCACTCCGCTGGTCTACCGAGGCACCATCCATCCCATACACCCGGATGTGCGAGGCGGTCAAGGGGCCGGGGGGAGGGATCCCCCGATTTGGTCTTGACAGCCCTCGGTCCGCCACTGATAGAGTGCCGGCAGCGCGGATCCCTTCACCAGCCACGCGGGGGGTACCATGGCGTTCCTCGTCATCGTCAAGCGTGACGAGCCTGGCCTTTTCACCTACCTCCGGCAGCACTTCCAGGAGCCCGAAATCTCCGTCCTGATGGACCGCCGGCTCGGGGAGCGCCGCCAGCGGGTGATCCCGGTGCCCCTGGAGCGCCGGCGAGGCGACCGCCGCACGATCCGGAGCGAGGAGGATCCGCTGTGGCGGTACGGGTTTCGGGTGGTGGTGACGCAGGAGGCCGTGGCGCCCTCCTGAGCAGGTTCTCCCCGGACGACGGGCAAAGGCGGCGCGCCTCGCCGAGCCGCCGCCGGTCGGGGTGACGGCGCCCTCGACCCAGTTGACCCGTGCGGGCCGGTCCGCCGACGACCGACCTCCACGACGCACCGATGCCCTCCTGACCGCCTCCGCGTCCGAACCTCGACTCCCTGACCAGCCGGGACAGGAGCGAGCCGGGTCCGTGCAAGGGGGCGACAAGACGGTCGGACGTCCGGGCCCGCCCTTGACAAAGGCCGTACGTGACCGCTACCGTGGGGACCTGGCTTGACCACGGATTTCTTCCGCCGCAGCTCTCTCGAGCGCGCGGCGAATGCCATGGACCTGTCCGTTCACGCTGTCTCCGGGACGCGGTCGCCGCAGGCGTTCCGCCCCACGGGGACGATCTCTGACCCAGCACAGGTAGGTGGGGCAATGCCCAAAGAAACCGAGCAGCAGCGCGGCACCGCGAGCGAAACGCGCCGGCGGTTCCTCAAGAGCGCGGCCGTCGCGGGCGGGGCCGCAGCGGCCACCATTGGCTTCCCGGCGGTGGGCCGCCTGCACGCCCAGGCGGCGACCACCTGGCGGGTGCAGACGGCCTGGGACGCCGGCACTGTCGGGTACACCGCATTCCAGAAGTACTGCGCCAACGTGAAGGAGCTGTCCGAGGGCAAGCTCGAGTTCCAGCCGTTCCCGGCGGGCGCCATCGTCGGGACCTTCGAGATGTTCGAGGCCGTGAAGGCCGGGGTCTTCGACGGCATGCACGTCTTCACCCTCTACTGGGCGGGCAAGATGCCGGTCTCGGCGTTCCTCTCCTCCTACCCCCTGGGCTTGGACCGGCCGGATCAATGGGAGACCTGGTTCTACGAGCTGGGCGGCCTCCCGATCGCCCGGAAAGCCTTCCAGGCCCACAACATGTTCTACGTCGGGCCGATCCAGCACGACCTGAATCTGATCCACTCGAAGGTCCCGATCCGCTCGTTCGAGGAGTTCAAGGGGAAGAAGATCCGCTACCCGGGCGGGATGATCGCCGAGATCTACGCCTCCGCCGGCGTCTCCACCGTGCTGCTCCCGGGCGGCGAGGTGTACCCCGCGCTGGAGAAGGGGGTCATCGACGCCTCGGACTTCGTCGGCCCGGCGGTGAACTACAACCTCGGGTTCGCCGAGGTCGCCAAGTACATCATCATGGGGCCCCCGTCGACGCCGTGCCTCCACCAGCCGGTGGACCTCATGGACCTCACGGTCAACATGCGGAAGTGGCAGGCGCTGCCCAAGCACCTCCAGGAGATGGTGATCGCCGCCACCCGGCAGCACTCCTGGGACCAGTACGCGTTCATCCAGAAGGAGAACATCGCCGCCTGGGACAAGTACAAGGCCAAGGGGGTCCAGATCATCCGCCTCTCCGACGCGGACATCGAGAAGTTCCGGCGGTTCGCGATCCCCATGTGGTTCAAGTGGGCGAAGAAGGAGGCGCTGGCCAAGGAGGCATTCGCGTCCCAGCTCGCCTTCATGAAGACGATCAACGTCGGGTACATCACCGACTCGATGCTGGTCGACCTCGACGGGAAGACGAAGCTCAGCCTCTAGCCCGACCTATTCACGAAGCGTCGGGTGGGTCCTGCCGCGGCGAACAGCCCACCGGCGTCCTCGCGGCGGAAGAGCGGGGCGCCCCTGAGGCCGTCCGGAGCGCCACGCGCGGA
>CAZDYT010000608.1:0-2999 GCA_964509395.1 uncultured bacterium | reverse complement strand
GTTGGTGTGGGTGGTCGTGGGCTCCGTGCCGCCAAGGTCGTAGCAGACGGGGCCGGGGAGAGCCCCGGCGCTCCGCGGGCCGACCTGGAGGGCGCCGCCCGCGTCGATCCAGACGATGGAGCCGCCGCCCGCCCCGACCTCGGCGAGGTCGATGGCGGGGACGCGGAGCAGGTAGCCCGCCCCGGTCAGGAGCCGCGAGCCCACGTTGAGCCCGCCGCCGACCTGGATCTCGCCGGTGCGGTGGACCTCGCCGTCCTCCACGATCGAGGCCTTCGCAGTCGTGCCGCCCATGTCGAACGAGATGACCTTCGGGAGCTCGAGCCGCCGGGCCAGCGCCTGGGTCCCGACGACGCCCGCCGCGGGGCCGGACTCGATGATGTGCATCGGCAGCCGCGCCGCGGCCTCGGCGCTCATGAGGCCCCCGTTGGACTGCATGATGAGGAGCGGCGCCGGGATCCCGATCCCGTCGAGGCCCTCGCGCAGCGTCCGGAGGTAGCGCCGGACGACCGGCATCACGTAGCCGTTGATCACCGTGGTGGAGGTGCGCTCGTACTCCCGCAGCTCGGGGAGGATGTCCGCGCTCGTCGAGACGGGCAGGTGGGGCGCCCGGCGCCGGGCAATGGCCGTGATCGCCTCCTCGTGCACGGGGTTCGCGTAGGCGTTGATGAGGCAGACGGCGAGCACCTCGATCCCCTCGCGGAGCAGCCGGTCGAGGGCCCGTTCGACGTCCGCGACGTCGAGGGGCCGCAGGACGTCGCCCCGCGCGTTGATCCGCTCGTCCACCTCCATCCGGAGGTGGCGCTCGACCAGGGGCGGCGGCTTCTCCCAGGTGAGGTCGTAGAGGCGCGGCATGCGGAGGCGCCGGATCTCCAGGACGTCGCGGAAGCCCCGGGTCGTGATGAGCCCGGTCTTGGCCCCCTTGCGCTCGAGGATCGCGTTGGCGCCGACCGTCGTCCCGTGAACGATCTCCCCGATCTCCGGGCCGCGGAGCGCCGCCGTCGCCATGAGCTCCTGGACGTGCTCGACGATCAGGCGCGCGCGGGAGAGGTCCGGATCCCCGAGAAGCTCCTGCATCCCTTCCACGATCGCGCGGGCGTAGTTGTCGACGCTGGAGGGGACCTTCCGGGTCTTGGTCGCCCCGTCGTCGCCGAGGAGGACGATGTCGGTGAAGGTGCCGCCGATGTCGACGCCGACGCGGAACCGACTCATCCGAGACCCCCGAGGCCGCGCCCGATCACAGGCACGAATAGCCGCCGTCGATGAAGATGGAGGCGCCGGTGACGAAGCTCGACGCGGGGCTCGCCAGGAAGACGGCGAGGCCCGCGAAGTCCTCGGGAACGCCCCATCGCTTCATCGGGCTCCGGGAGAGGACCTTCGCCTCCATGTCCGGGACCTCCTCGCGCGCCTTCCGCATGAACTCGGTGTCCGTGTAGCCGGGGTGGAAGGCGTTGACCTGGATGTTGTCCTTCGCCCACGCGGTCGCCAGGCACTTGGTGAGCTGGACCATCCCGCCCTTGCTCGCGTTGTAGGGCGCCGCGTAGGGCGCCGCGAAGAGGGCGCCCAGCGAGCCCGTGTTGAGGATCTTGCCGCCGCCCGCCTTCTTGAACGCGGGATAGGCCGCCCGGCTGCAGAGGAAGATGCTGGTGAGGTCGGTGTCGATGACCCGGTACCACTCCTCCAGCGTCAGCGCCTCGGGTGGCTTTCGGATGTTGATCCCCGCGTTGTTGACGAGGATGTCCAACCGACCGAAGCGCCCGACGACCGTGGCGACCATCGCGTTGACCGACGCCTCCCGCGTCACGTCCACGGTGACCCCGAGGGCCCGCGCGCCCTCGGCTTCGAGCGTCCCCACCGCGGCGGCCGTCTTGGCCTCGTTGCGGGCGGCGATCGCGACGCCCGCGCCGGCCCGGGCGAGGCCCCGGGCGATGCCGAAGCCGATGCCGCCGTTGCCGCCGGTGACGATGGCCACTTTGCCGGTGAGATCGAACGGATTCATGTCAGCTCCTCCGAGCGAGGCCGCGGGCCGATCCGACACAGCTCGGCGAGGTTCCCGCCCAGGATCAGGTCCTTCTCCCGCGCCGGCAGAAAGTCGCAGTGGCGCAGGACGTAGTCCCGGCACTGCCGGTACGTGCAGAAGCGCTCGACGTTCGGCATGTCCGAGCCCCAGACGAGCTTCTCCGCGCCGTAGCGGTCCCGGAGGCCCCGGATGAGGCGCTGGGCCTCGGGGTAGGGATAGTCCCACACGCCGCCCCAGACGATCGGGAAGCAGATCTCGAGCGAGAGGTTCTCGCGCGCGTAGGTCTGGGCCACGACCTCCGGGAAGCGCCACGCGCCGTCCGCGGCGAAGAAGCCGGCGGGCGGACCCACGGCGAGCAGCCAGCGCATCCGAGGGAAGCGGGTCAGCAGGCGATCGAGACGCGCCATGTTCTGAACGTAGCTCGCCGCGTCGTAGTCGGGAATCGCCGGCGTCTCGATGAAGACCGGGAGGTCGAGCGAGGCGACGAGCTCCCAGAAGGCGTCAAAGCGGCGGTCGTCGAAGGGCCAGCCGAAGCCGCAGCGGCTGAAGGAGTCGAGGTTGTAGTAGAGGCCGCGGAGACCGAGCCGGCGGACCGCCCGCTCGAGCTCGCGCATCTCGGCCGGTGTGTCCGCCACGGGCTCGTCCACGTGGCAGAGGCCCGTGAACCGGTCGGGGTACCGGTGCTGGGCGAGGGCGTTGTAGTCGTTCATCCGCCCGTAGCTCATCCCCGCCTGGAGGACGCAGTGGTCCACCCCCGCGTAAGCCATCTGGGCCACCATGAGCTCCGGCGGGCACTCGATCCGGGCCATGCCGACGGGCATGTACTGGACGTAGTACTCCTCGCCGTCCACGGTGTACTCGAGGCGGCCGTAGGGCCCCACGCGGAAGGCGGCGTCCTCGCGGAGGCCGGCCCAGGTGTTGTCGCCCGCGCGGAAGAGGCCGCGCGCGTCGGCCGGCGCGCCGTCGCGGGCGCGGAGGACCT
>CAZDYT010000607.1:0-3002 GCA_964509395.1 uncultured bacterium | reverse complement strand
CCACGTTGGAGGACACCTTCAAGAAAGCCCTCCTCAAGCGTGGCCTTGCGGACAAAGTGTACGTCGACAACGGCAGCGTCTATCGCTCGCAGGCCTTCGCGTTCGCGTGTGCCCACCTCGGCATCACGCTGTGCCGTTCCAAGCCCTACGTCTCGGAAGGACGCGGCGGGATCGAACGCTTCAATCGGACCGTCGCCGAGCAGTTCGAGCCGGAGGTCCGGGCCGCCCGTGTCGCGGATCTCGATCGGATCAACCTCGTCTGGGAGGCCTGGCTCGAGGAGCGGTACCACCGCGAGAGACACGAGGCGACGGGCCAGCCGCCCCTCGACCGCTTCGCCCGCGACGGCTTTACGCCGCGCTTTCCCGACCCCGCCCTCGTCCAAGACACCTTCCGAGTCCGCGGCCGACGGAGGGTCCACCCCAAGACCTCGACCGTCGAGATCGACGGGATCGACTTTCTCGTCGAAACCTTCCTTCGCGGCCGGTGGGTCCAGGTGTACTACGACCCGCACCGACTCGACGATGTCCTCGTGTTCCTGAACGGGAAGCACGTGCAGCGGGCGCGGCCACGGCCGCTCCACGAGACGCCGCAGCCCACCCCCGACCGCCCGACCGCGGCGCCGCTCACCTTTGACTACCTCGCGGCCCTGCGGGCCGCCTACGACCAGCGCGTCACCGAGGCCGCGCGTCGCCTCTCTCTGGCCGAGTGGAGGCCGTCCACGAGCTTCGGCCTCAAATCGTTTCTCGATCTGTGCGGGCAGATGCTCGGCAAGGATCTCTCTCCCTACGAACGCGACGATCTCACGCGCGGCTTCAACACGGTCGGGCCGTTCTCCGAAACCACGGCGCGGCTCGCGCTCGAGCATGCGCTGAAACTGCGGGGGCGCGGCCTCCACGTCTCCGTCTACACGCACTACCTCAAGACCTTCCACCTCGAGGCGCTCCGCGCCTTGGGACCACGCGACACGAGAAAGGACACCCCATGACCCTCGATGCCTTGCTCAACCACTTCGGCCTGGCCACGCCCCCCTTCGCGCGGGCCGTCTCCGAGGCGGGGCTGTTACGCCATCGCAGCTTCGCCGAGACGCTCACCCGGCTCACCCTCGCCGTCGAGACGCGCACCCCCGCCCTGCTCACGGCCGAGCCCGGCCTCGGCAAGTCCACGCTGCTCGGCGTCTTCGCCGACGCGCTCGACACGAGCCGGACCCGCCTCGTGTACACGGCGCTGTCGTCCTGTGGGCCCTTTGGCCTCGTGGGCCAACTCGCCGCCCGCTACGGCGTGCGTCCGCGCCGCTCCGCCGCCCAGACCGCCCTGGCCATCCTCGACGAGCTGGCTCGCTCGGACCGTGCCGAGATCCTCGTGCTCGACGAGGCCCATCGGCTCCCCGACACGAGCCTCGACGAGCTGCGCTTGCTGAACAACCTCGACTTCGATCGGACACCGCCCTTCGCGCTCCTCCTCGTCGGCCAGTCCGTTCTGCGCGAGCGCCTCGCCGAGACACGTCACGTCTCTCTCACCCAGCGCCTCGCCATCCGCACCTGCCTGAGCCCGCTCTCCGAGCCCGACAGCGCCGACTACCTCGACCGCCGTCTCCGCGCCGCCGGCGCCCGGGCCACGCTGTTTCGTCCCGCCGCCGCGACGAGGGTCTTCGAAAAAACCTGTGGCGTACCCCGCCTCATGAACAACCTCGCCACGGCTGCGCTCATCGCCGCGGCGTCGCACGGCAGGAAGCACGTCGAACTCCAGGATATCGACGATGCCGCCTTCGATCAGGAGCACCACTGATGGCGACGAAGACTCCAGAGCCGCTGGCCACCGTCCACGCCGCTCACCTCATCGCGACGAGCAGCCCCGTGGAATGGCTCATCGACGGACTGCTGCTCAAGAGCGGTGCCGCCATCCTCGGCGGCGCTCCCAAGGCGGGGAAGAGCTTCCTCGCGCTCGATCTCTGCGTCGCCGTCGCCTCGGGGACCACCGCGGCCAGCCACTTCCCTGTCACCACCGCCTGCCCTGTGACCCTCCTGTGCGCCGAGGATCCCAACCCCGTGCTCGCCGCGCGACTCACCGCGTTGGCGCGATCACGATCCACAGACATCGCGGATCTGCCCATCGAGGTCATCGTGGAGCCGACGGTGCGCCTGCCCGAGGCGCTGCCGCGTCTCGCCGCCACGCTCGCACGGTCTCGGCCCGGCCTGCTCCTCCTCGATCCCCTCATCCGGCTCCACCGCGCGGATGAGAACTCGGCCACGGAAATGGCCGTCGTCCTCGATGGCCTGCGAGACCTCGCCCGCGCCGCCCACACCACGATCCTCCTCGTCCACCACGCACGCAAGGCCCAGAGCGGCTCGTCGCCGGGGGTCGGCCTGCGCGGTTCCTCCGATCTCGCCGCCTTCGGTGATTCCAACCTCTATCTCCGTCGCCTCACCGAGGCGCGCCTCGAACTCAGGATTGAGCATCGCGCCGCCGCGTGTCCCGCCCCGCTTCATCTGCGCCTGTGTGTCGATGCCGCACGGTCCGTCGCCAGCTTCGAAGCCCAGGAGAACACCAACGCGGCGCAGGATCCCTCCGCGTCGCGCGTGCTGGCCCTGTTACAGCAAAGCCAGCACCCGCTGTCCGCGTCCGCCCTGCGCGCCACGCTCGGCGTCCGCAACCAAACCGTCAGCGGCGCGCTCCGCACCCTCCTGGCCGACGGATGCGTCGAACGTCATGGCCGCGACGGATGGATCGTCAAGCAGGTCCTTGAGGGGTGACCGCTGGGCACGCTCGCACCCGCGTTCCCGTTCCGTGCCCTATATGTGCGGAACGCGGAACGCGTCGATGGGCCGGCGGGGTTCAGCCTAACTCCGGGCAACGGTGGCGACCGACCCGGGACCCATACCGGATGGCCCCGCCGGCCCGCCAACATCCGGGTGGGTGATAAACGCACGTCCCGACACCGCCAGTCTCAACTACTGCAATGCAGCGTGGGAACGTCGCTGAAGATCAGCACCGGCGGCTACAC
>CAZDYT010000606.1:0-3003 GCA_964509395.1 uncultured bacterium | reverse complement strand
CCAGTTCGTGCGCTACGAGCACCGGTTTTCAGCCGAGGCCTTCGAGCGGGAGATGAACGCGGCAGGCTTGAGGATCCTGCTCCATGAGCCGAGCGAGGGCCTCGCGGCCCTGGCAGTCCCGGGCGATGGCGAGGGAGCGGCCGCCGGCGGGGTCAGAACAGAAGCCTGACGAGTCCCTTCGAACCCTCCCAGGAGAAGCGGCAGACGCGCCGGAGGTATGCGAGGCCGACGTGGCCAGGCCGCGTCAGGCCGTAGTGGATCTGCATGAATTCGGGCGAAGGAAAGAGCAGGGTCCGGGCGTAGCGAAGCTTCGTGCGAAGCCCTTTCAGCGCGAAGAGGGCGGCGAGGCTTTCCTTCCCGTCCACGCGCGCCGGGCCCGCCACCAGGCGGAGCAACCGCCCCTCGAGCGATCTCGGCGGCTCGCGGCTCAGCTCACCCATGATCGCCTCGGGGATCGGGGTGGCGAAGAGCGCCCGGACCTCTCTGAGCACCCCGGCAAGCAGGTACGCCAGCTTGGTCTCTCCGGCGAGCGACAGAACCCGCGACCAGTCTAAGCGTCCCGGATCCTGCCGCAGGAGGCGATCGACATCGTAGAACCAGAGGAGCGGCGCGTCCTCCTGCCGGTGGCTCACGTGGAGGCAGAGGTGGAACAGCAGCTCCTCCGGGCCGAGGAGCCAGGCCTCTTCGCCCATCACGCGCCCCGGCACGCAGCGCCGCCAGACCGCCTCCATGTCCACGCGGTCCACGAACGGCGGATACGTGATCGTCCAGTGGGGCTCGACCACGATCCAGCCGTGCCGGTCCTTGAAGAACTCGAGCGTGTAGGAGAAGGCCCGAGCGAACCCGGTCGAGCGGTCCAGCTCGCGGAACCCCAGGCCCCGGAGAATCGCGCCCACCCGAGGCAGGTCGTCCCGACGCACCAGGAGATCGAGGTCTCCCATGCGGCGGGCCGTGATGTCGCCGTAGAGCCGCTCGGCCAAAGCCAGGCCGCGTAACGGCGCACACGGCACCTCGCTCCGCGCGAAGGCCCGGAGGATGTCGGCCAGCTCGCCGGCCAGCAGCATGTTCCGGGCGGCGACGGCGAAGCACTCCCGTTCCAGCCGGGCGGCGAGCTCCGGCGGAAGCTCTCCGGCGGCGCCCGCTCGTTTGAGCCAGCGGTAGAGGAACGGTGCCACGCCCTGGGCGATCGCGTCGCGGACGACCACCTCCCAGTCGGCCGCCGGACGCGCGCCGGGCGCCCCGGGATCGGGCTCGCGAAGGACGCCCAGCAGGAAGCGGTGGACCGCCGGGGTCCTCATGTCACGAGGTCCGCCTCGATGGCCTCACGGACGGCCGGGAGCGCGGCCAGCTCCCTCGGGAAGGAGAGCGACCGCACCGGAATCGTGCGCGTCAGCCGCGCGGCCAGATCCAACTGACGGCGAAGGCGTGCCGGGTCCAGGACGATCGAGTTGAAGGTGTTCCGGAGCAGCGCGAGGCATGCCTGCCGCGGAGCGAGCGGCCGGATGGTGATCCGCCGGACGCGTCGCCGCGGGTCGGGGGATCGCAGGACGTAGATCGCCCGGAGCGGCGTGGCGCCTGACGCCGCGCGCGCGCCTGCCGGGACCAGCGGGATCACCAGCTTCCGGGTCAGGGGGTTCATGGGGATTCCCGCGACGCGCTCCCCGAAGAGACGCCGGGCGACCCCGGGGAAGAGCTTGATCCGGCGCGGGCCGGGGTAGGCGACGATCCGGCGGCCCTCCGGCCGCGCGACCAGCAGGTCGTCGGTCAGGAGGGCGTGCCCCGCCTGGAGAAAGGCCGCCCCGAGGGTCGACTTCCCGGAGCCGGGGCCGCTGAGGAACGCCGCGGCTCGGCCTCCGATCACGACGGCCGTCGCGTGAAGCGGCTCGATGCCGCGCTCGATGAGGGCAAAGGAGAGGACCTGCCCGAGGAGGTAGGTAGTGAACGCCTCGCGGGAGGCTCCGTCGAGGGCGTGGCAGGCGATCCGGTGGCCCCCGGGCGAGATCAGGAACTCGAAGAGCCCGGACCATCGGGCGTACTCGGACCCGTCGGCCAACCGGCGGTAGTCGAACCAATCGCCTCGATTCGGAACTGCCCGACGAGCCTCGCGAAAGCACGAGGGGGATCCGTCGAGCAGCTCGACGTCCGCGAGCGCGGATCCCCGCCCCTCGGGACACGGGAGCGGCCAGGGGCTCCTGAGCGCGAGCCCGTAAACCCGGTAGGTGCGCGGGGACCGTGGCGTGGTCAAGCGCGCGTCACGCCGTCGGCCGGTCGACCGGGCGTCTTCTGGGGCCGACCTGCCGTCGCTCTGCCGCAGGAACCGTCAGGCGGCCGCGCCGGAGGCCCGGGTGGTCGGTTTTCCGCCGCCGTCGCCTTTGTTGCCTCCCTTGGTCATCGTCAGGCGGCGCAGGTCTCCATACACGACCAGCCGCGGGGGACGATAGGGCTTCCTTCGCTGAGCGGTCGTCTTGGCCTTCATCGGGCGCCTCCCAGGGTCATCGCGGTCGGTTCGTCGTCGGTCACTGCCGGGCCCTCGGGCCCGGCGTCGCGGCTGAAGAAGACCTGGAGCCAGAGCTCCAGGCCGAGGAGATCGGAGAGCCTCCAGGCGGTTTCGCAGCTCGCCCCGTCGAGTCGGCCGTTCAGGCGCTCGAGCTCCTGCCTCAGGACGTCGCCGCTCACGTATCCCAGCGCCATGGCCATCCCGCCGGTCTCGAGGCACCGGGCCAGTCGATCCAAATCCCGCTCCACGCCCGCATTCACGAGGTACGTGAAGTCCGCCTTCCAGGTGCGCCGGCGAATCGCCTCGGGCAGCACCCCCGGCAGGGCTTCCCGCAGGAGCGCCTTGGGGACGCCCTGCCAGGTCTGCATTTCCCCCGGGATCGCCATCAGGAACGCGAGCAGGTCCCGGTCGAGGAACGGGAACGTCATCTCGAGCCCGTGCATCGCGGCGACCTTGTTGTCCCACTCGAGGCACTGCCCGTGACGGCTCGATCTCGCCTGCTCGTA
>CAZDYT010000605.1:0-3009 GCA_964509395.1 uncultured bacterium | reverse complement strand
CGGCCGTGCCGTGCTTCTCGTGGACGCTCTCCTCGGGCTCGCCTTTACGGGCCTCCACTCGAACGGCTACAGCCTCGTCCGGAAGGTGGTGTTCGAGCGGCTCGGATACCGCGTGGGGGACCGGGTGCCCGAACTGGGGCAGTCGATCGGGGAAGCCCTCCTCACGCCGACCCGCATTTACGTACGCCCGGTGCTCGCGCTTCTCCGGGCCGGCGTGCCCGTGCACGCGATGGCCCACATCACCGGCGGGGGCCTCACGGGGAACCTGCCGCGCGTCCTGCCCGTCGGGTGCCGCGCCGTGGTCCGCCGCCGCACGTGGCCCATCCCGCCCATCTTCGGGTTCCTGCAGGAGGCGGGGCGGATCACGGACGCCGAGATGCTCCGCGTCTTCAACATGGGGGTCGGCTTCGTCTGCGTCGTGCCACCCGACGCGGTCTCCCGCGTCCAGACGTCGCTCCGAGCCAACGCCGTGCCCAGCTGGGAGATCGGTGTGATCACTCGAGGAGCCCGTGGCGTCAGCTATGCCTGAGCCGGTAGAATAGCCCCGTCATGCGCGCCAAACCGCTCGTGCTCGGGGTCCTGGCCTCCGGTCGCGGCTCGAACCTCCGGGCGATCCTCGACGCGATCGAGGCCGGCCGCTGTCCGGCGCGCCTCGCCGTGGCCGTGAGCGACCGTGCGGGGGCGCCCGCGCTCGACCGGGCCCGGCGCGCGGGCGTGAAGGCGGTCCACCTCGATCCGCACGCCTACCCGGACCGGGCGGCGTTCGATCACGCCGTGGCCGCGGTCCTCGCCGAGCACGCCGTCGAGCTGGTCTGCCTGGCCGGGTACATGCGCCTCCTCTCGCCGGGCTTCGTGGCCACTTACCGCGGCCGCATCCTGAACGTGCACCCGGCGCTGCTCCCGGCCTTCCCGGGTCTCCATGGGCAGCGGCAGGCGCTCGAGTACGGGGTGAAGGTGACCGGCGCGACGGTCCACTTCGTGGACGAGGGCGTGGACACGGGTCCCAGCGGCCGCCGGGCCGCGGTGCGGGGACGCGAGGAGGGCGGCGAGGAGACGCTGGCCGACCGGCTCCTGGTCGAAGAGCACCGCCTCTATCCGGAAGCGATCCGGCTTTACGCCGAGGGCCGGCTCGAGATCGAGGGCCGGCGCGTGCGCATCCGGAGCGCGTCGTGAGCCAGGTGCGCCGGGCCCTCCTCTCCGTGTCCGACAAGACGGGCATCGTGGAGCTTGCCCGCGGGCTCCAGGCACTCGGCATCGAGCTGATTTCGACGGGGGGGACGGCCCGGACGCTCGGCCAGGCCGGCCTGAGGGTTCGAGAGGTGACCGAGCTGACGGGGTTCCCGGAGATGCTGGACGGTCGCGTCAAGACGCTGCATCCGGCGATCCACGGGGGCCTCCTGGCGCGGCGCGGCCATCCCGAGCACATGCAGGAGCTTGCCCGCCAGAGAATCGAGCCAATCGACCTCGTCGCGGTGAATCTCTATCCGTTCGAGCAGGCCGTGGCCAGGCCGGGGGCGTCCTGCGACGAGATCATCGAGAACATCGACATTGGAGGGCCGGCGATGATCCGGGCGGCCGCGAAGAACCACGCCGCCGTGGCAGTCCTCGTGGATCCGGGCCAGTACGGGCCGGTGCTCGAGGAGCTCGGGCGGACCGGCGGCGAGCTCTCCCCGGAAACCCGCCACCGCCTCGCGCGGGAGGCGTTCCGCCGGACGGCTCAGTACGACGCTGCCATCGCCGCGTGGCTCCGCACGCCGGCGCCGCCACGCGTCCCGGCGGTGGAGGCGCCGCCGCTGTGTCCGCCGGTGCTCAGGCTGGAGGCGGAGCGGGTGATGCCCCTCCGGTACGGCGAAAATCCGCACCAGCAGGCCGCGCTCTATCGGCCCGTCGGGGCGGCATACGGCGTCGGGGCCGCGCGACAGCTCCTGGGGCCCGAGCTCTCCTACAACAACCTGCTGGATCTCTCGGCCGCCCTCGCGCTCCTCCTCGAGTTCGAGGAGCCGGCGGCCGTCGTGATCAAGCACACGAACCCCTGCGGGGCGGCTGTCGGTCCGGATGCCCTCGCGGCTCTCGAGCGCGCCAAGGCCTCGGACCCGGTCTCGATCTACGGCGGGATCGTGGGGGTGAACCGGCCGGTGGACCTCGCCCTCCTGCCGGCGTTCGCCGGCGTCCTCCTCGAGATCCTCTTCGCGCCGGGGTTCGCCGACGAGGCCCTCGAGGAGTTCGGCCGGACGAAGAGGAAGCTCCGGGTCATCGAGGTACCCTGCGACCGGCGCGGCTGGCCGGCGCGCGCGACCGAGCTCCGCAGCGTCCTCGGTGGCGTCCTCCTCCAGGAGGCGGACCTCGCCGATCTCGACCCGGCGGCCTGCAAGGCGGTGACCCGACGCGAGCCGACGGCGGCGGAGTGGCAGGGCCTCCGCTTCGCGTGGCGGGTGGCGAAGCACGTCAAGTCGAACGCCATCGTGCTGGCCACGATCCACCAGGTGCTGGGCGTGGGCGCCGGGCAGATGAGCCGGGTCGACGCCGCGCGCCTGGCGGTCATGCGGGCCCGCGAGCACGGGCATGAGACGGCGGGGTCCGTCGCCGCGTCCGATGCGTTCTTTCCATTCCGCGACGGCCTCGACGTCGTGGCCGACGCCGGGGTGACGGCGGTCATCCACCCTGGCGGGTCCGTCCGGGACGGCGAGGTGGTGGCCGCCGCCGACGCGCGCGGGATCGCCATGGTGCACACCGGCATTCGCCACTTCAAACATTGACGACGGTGCTGTGAAGCAATGACGACGCCACTCTTCCGCTCGGACGGGACGTACTGGGGCTTCCTCGCAGGCGACAGGGTCTACGACCGGTACGGCCGTGACGTCGGCTGGCTCGAGGGGACCGACGTGTACCACCGGAGCGGCCGGTTCATGGGCGAGCTGGTGCATCGGCACTACGTCCTCGGCAACATGCTCCGGTCGGAGCCGATCCATCGTGAGCCGCGGCCCCCCGTCCCGTACTCGACGCCGCCCG
>CAZDYT010000604.1:0-3012 GCA_964509395.1 uncultured bacterium | reverse complement strand
TCGTGCGGAGTCCGCATGCGCACGCGCGGGTCCTCAAGATCGACGGCCGCGCGGCGCTCGAGTGCCCCGGCGTGCGGGCCGTCCTCACCATCCCCGACCTCCCCGAGTGCGCCGCGTCGGTCCCGCCGTTGATCCCGACCCCGCGCTTCCGCCCCTACCGACATCCGATCCTCGCGCAGGAGACGGTCCGCCATGTCGGCGAGGCGGTCGCGGTGGTGGTGGCGGACGACCCGTACCGTGCGGTCGACGCCCTCGAGAGGGTCAGCGTCCTGTACGAGCCGCTGCCGGCGGCCGCCAGCGTCGACGCCGCCCTGGCCCGCGATGCCGCCCGCGTCCACGAAGACTGGCCGGACAACGTCGCGGGCGTGTCCGCCGCGCACGTCGGGGACGTCATCCGGGGATTCCGGGAGGCCGACGTGGTCGTGGGCGCGACGCTGCGCTACCCCCGCGTGGTCGGTGTCCCGATCGAGCCCCGCGGCGTGATCGCCGCCGTGGACCAGGCGACCGGACTCGTGACCGTCTGGGTCTCGACCCAAGTCCCGTTCGCCGTCCGGAGCGCGATCGCCGTGGTGCTCGGCCTGCCGGAGGAGCAGGTCCGGGTGCTGGTCCCCGACGTCGGTGGCGGATTCGGGACCAAAGGCCACGTCTACCCGGAGGATCTCCTGGTCCCCGCGGTGGCGCGCCGGCTCGGCTGCCCGGCGAAGTGGGTGGAAACCCGGCGCGAGCATTTCCTCACGACGGCGGCAGACCGCGACCAGGCGCACCGGGCGCGCCTGGGGGTCCGGCGCGACGGGACCATCGTCGCGCTCGAGACCGAGTTCACCCGCGATCACGGCCCGTACCCGACGCTCGGCGATGCCATCACACTGAACACGATCAACCATCTGCCGGGACCCTATCGCGTCCCGCACTACCGGGCGGTCGGCCGGAACGTGGTGACCCACAAGAGCTTCGCGGCCGCGTATCGGGGTGCCGGCCGGCCCGAGGCCGCCTTCGTCCTGGACCGTCTCCTCGATCGCGCCGCCCGGCGACTGGGAATGGATCCCGCCGAGCTCCGGCGGCGCAACCTGGTCCGGCCGGAGGAGATGCCCTTCCGTTCCGGGCTCACCTACCGGGACGGAAGCCCCATCATCTACGACCCCGCCGACTATCCGGCCGCCTTCGACCGGGCCCTCGCGCTTCTGGATTACGCCGGATGGCGCCGCGAGCAGCCGCGGCGCTACGGGAGCGGGCGTCCGATCGGGATCGGCCTGTCGGCGTACCTGGAGGGGACGGGCCTGGGTCCGTATGAGGGCGCCCAGGTCCGGGTCGATCCGTCCGGCCTGGTGTACGTGTTCGTCGGAGTCTCCGCCCAGGGGCAGGCGCACGAGACGACCTTGGCCCAGATCTGCGCGGATCAGCTCGGCGTGCCGCTGGAGCAGGTCGTGGTGCAGGGGGGCGACACGCAGCTTCTCGGGTACGGTATGGGGACCATCGCGAGCCGCGTCGCCGCCGTCGCGGGGCCCGCGGTGGCGCAGACGACCCGCGACGTCGCCCGAAAGGCCCGGCTGGTGGCCGCGGAGCTCCTCGAGTGCGCCGCCGAGGACCTCGTCCTGGCCGAGGGCCGAGTGTTCGTCCGGGGGGCTCCGGGCCGCGGACTCCGCCTGGCCGAGGTGGCCCAGGCGGCGATCCGGAGCCCGCGGTTGGCGGCGGCCGGCGGGCCCGGCCTCACCGCCTGCGGGTTCTTCTACCCCGACACGGTGACGTGGGCCTTCGGCGCCCAGGCGTGCGTTCTCGAGGTGGACGTCGAGACGGGCGCGGTCCGGCTCCTCAAGTACGTGGCCGTGCACGACTGTGGCCAGCCGATCAACCCGATGGTGGTCGAGGGCCAGCTGCACGGCGGGATCGTCCAGGGGATCGGGAGTGGCCTGATGGAGGAGCTCGTCTACGACGCCGAAGGGCAGCTCCTCACCGGAACCCTCATGGATTACGCGCTGCCGAGGGCGGACGACGTGCCGGCCTTCGAGGTGGCCACGCTGGACTCCCCCTCGGCGATCAACGAGCTGGGGATCAAAGGCGTGGGCGAGAGCGGCATCATCGCCCCCCCGGCGGCCATCGCGAACGCCGTCGAGGACGCGCTGATCGAGTACGGAGTCGAGGTCGACGCGCTTCCGGTGACCGGCGGGCGGCTGGCGGAGTCGATTCGGGCGGCCCGGCCGAGGCGCCCGCCGGGGCCCGGTTGACGCCTCGCGGTGCCGTGTCGAGGGACAGGAGCGGCGCGCGGCCCGGCCCGGCGGCCTGAGGGGAGCGCCGGATGCCCCTCGTCGCCGCCTTCGCCTGTGCTCACACGCCGCAGCTCCTCATCCGCCCGCCGACGGAAGACCGCGCGCTCGTCCTGCGCGTCCACGCGGCCTTCGCCGAGGTCCAGCGCCGCTCCGGCGCCGCGCGGCCGGACGCCGTGGCCGTCATCGCGGGGGACCACGTCGAGGGGTTCTTCCTCAACGCGGTCCCGGCGCTGGCGGTCTTTGTGGGTTCCGAGGTCTCCGGCCAGTTCGGCCGGTACCGGTACACGTTCGCGGTGCACGAGCCGCTGGCGCGCGCGATCCTCGAGCAAGGGATTGCGTGCGGCTTCGATCTCCTCTACTCGCAGGAGATTCGGCTGGACTACGCCTTCTACGTCCCGCTCCATTTCACGATGCCCGAGCCGCCGGTGCCGATCGTGCCGCTCTACGTCAACGTCTACCTCCCGCCCCAACCCACGCCGGCGCGGTGCTACGCCTGGGGCCAGACGCTCCGCAGGATTCTCGACGCGCGCCCCGAGCGCGTGGCCCTGATCGCCTCCGGCGGGATGTCCCACTTTCCCGGGACCGACCGCTACGCCGCCCCCGACTACGAGTTCGATCGGCGGCTGCTGGAGCGGCTCGCCGAGGGGCGCGGGCGGGAGACGGGCGCGCTGGCCGGCGAGGCGCTCGACGCCTCGGGCAACGTGGAGCTCCGGACCTGGATCACGCTGCTGGGCGCCGTGGGCGACGC
>CAZDYT010000603.1:0-3016 GCA_964509395.1 uncultured bacterium | reverse complement strand
CCGTAGAAGCGGGCGGCCACCCGGGCCAGCTCGCGTCTCGTATCGGGGACGACGACCTGGGGGAGCCCATCCACCTCGTGGAGGAGCGACTCCACCAGGAGGGCCACCGCGCCGCGGCTCACCGCCTCCCGGGCGTGACGGTGGCCATCGTCCCGGCCTCCCCGCAGGCAGACGAAGACGTCGCCCGGCTGCACCCTGCGAGAGTCGTAGGCGAGCCCGCGCACCAGGCGGTCGGTCCCAGGCGCTGGCGCCGTGGGGAGGTGTCCCACCAGCTCGGAGAGCGGGACGGGGGAAGGGCCCGGCATCAGGGAGACACCCCGGGGCGCAGGCGCTCGCGGCGCCGCTCCTCGGCCTCACGGACACTGACCGGCGCGCCGGATGTGGGCGCCATTTCGCCGCTCACGCGATCCGGCTGCCGGCGACTCCAGAGCCCCACCGCAACCATCAACACGGCGGTGCTGACGACCGGCGCCGCCGGCACGACGTCCGCGATCCAGAGGGCATCCCCCTTCAGAAATTCGAGCGGCGTCAACAGCGACGCGCCGAGGAGATAGAGCAGGAACACCGCGCCGTCCCGATGCAGCCGGCGCCGTGTAAGCCACAGCCCGATGAAGAGTAGGAGGGCGGCGGCGACCTCGTAGAGCTGGGTCGGGTGCACGGGAACACCAAGGGGCGCCTGCCCCCGCGGGTCCGCGAAGACGGCGGCCCACGGGAGGTCCGTCGGCGTCCCGTAACTGCTCCCGTTGAGTAACGAGCCGACCGCGCCGATGGCCTGGCCGAGAGCGACACCTGGTGCCACGCTGTCCGCGACGCGCCAGAAGGGGAGCGCCCGCCGCCAGCATAACCACGCCGCGGTCCCGAGCCCGGCCAGGAGTGCCCCCTGGAACGCGAGCCCCCCGCTCCACAGCGACAGGACGTCGCCCGGATGCGCGAGGTACCAGCCCGGGTCGAACAGGAGGATGTGGAGCAGCCTGGCCGCGGCGAGCCCGAGCAGGGCGGAGGGGACCACCAGATCCTGCACGGGGGCCGGGTCGACGGCGCGCCGCCGGAGTTCAGCGGCGGCGAGCTTGCTACCGACGAGGACGGCCACGGCCAGCACGAGCGGGAACGTGCGCAGCCCGACGGAGCCGAACTGAAGGAGCATCGGGTACACGCCTGTCGCCTCCTACCGAGAGGGCTCACCCGGCTGAATGGCCATCACCACGCCCATCGGGCTCAGGCGCGCACCTTCTGGCGGCGGCGCAGGAAGCCCTCGTAGTGCCGCATCAGGAGGTGCGATTCCATCTGCCGGACCGTGTCCAGGGCAACCCCGACCACGATCAAGAGGCTCGGTGATCCGCGTGAGCGTCTGGTCGATGAACTCGGCGGTCTTCTTCCCGGGCCGGACGCCCGGGATGAAACCGCCGTACCGCTTCATGTTGATCCCGAGCGCGAACACCGTCAGGCGCCGCAGGTTCCCGCCCGAGAAGAGGTCCACCAGGCCGAGGAGGGTCCCCTGGACGCTGTCGAAGAAGCGGGCGAGCGCCTCTCCGTCCACGCCCGGGGTCGGCACATGGGCGCTGTGGCGGTAGGCCGCCAGCAGGCCGAAGGTCACCAGGAGCCGGCGCTTCAGCTCCGGGATCTTCGCCACGTTCTGGAGGTTCCGGAGGACCTCGATCACGAGGCGATCCCTCCCTACCGCGACAGCAAGTCCAGTAGGGCGAGGAGCAACTGGACGGCCACGATGGCGAGCACCGTCCCGCCGGCCAGGATGACCCACCACTGCTGGCGCGCGCGCTCCCGCCATCCTCGCGAGACCCGGCTGACTCCGTCGTCCCGCTCGCCGGGGAACTTGGCGCGGCGATCGCCCTTGACCCCCACGCAGATCGAGACGAGCCCGAACATGTAGTCCTGTCGTCCGGCCGGATCCAGGCCCACGCTCTGAATGCTGCGGCTGAGCGCCGCACCCGACATGAACCCATCGATGCTCTGGGGTAAGTAGCTCGCGAGGTCCGCCACCCGCGGGTCGCGGCTGATGAGGCCCACGAGCGGGGGAACCACGCGCCGCATGTAGCCCAGGAGGAGCAGCCGCGCCAACGCTGGCTCGGGCCGTGTCCACTCGAGGACCACGAACCGGCCTCCGGGCTTCAAGACCCTCGCGATCTCCCGGAGCGTCTCGCCGAGCTCGAAGTGTCGGAGCGCGAAGCCGACGGTGACGCGGTCGAAGGTCTCCCGTTGGAAGGGGAGCGCCTCGGCCCGCCCTTGAACCCAGGTAACCCGCGCGACCGTCCGTTGCGCCACCTTTGCCCGGGCTTCGCCGAGCATCTCTGCGCACGAGTCGAGGCCCACGGCGATGCCGCCACCGCCCAGCGCGCGCCGCGCCTGGATCGCCAGCTCGCCCGTGCCGGTCGCCAGATCGAGAAGCGCCTGGCCGGGAGCGAGCTCACACCGCTCGAGGCAGAGCCGCCGCCACCAGCCGTCCAGTCCGAAGGACAACAGGCGGGTCAAACGGTCATACCACGGGGCGGCGGCCCCAAACCCCGCCCGGACGAATCGCGCGCGCGCTTCGGACGGGGCCTCTGGCGCGGGGAGTCGGAGCCGGCTCGCGGTGCTCACTGCGCGATCAGCGTGCCTTCCATGCCGAACGGACGACGGTGCAGGAACTTGGCACAGTAGAAGACGTAGCGTCCTTTCTGCGGCAGGGTGACCTCGAACGCCACCGTCTGTCTGGCCGGGACATCGACGCTCTTCAGCGCCTGCCCCTCGAGGGAAAGGATCGTGATGTTGTGCGGGATGCGCGAGTTGCTCACCGCCGTGACGGTGACCGGGACGCCCGCGCCGAGGGTGATCACGTCCGGGCTGAACGTGAAGCGGACCATCTCGATCTTGATCTCTTGGCCACCGCCCGGGAGTGGCTGGGCCGCTCGCTCGACGGGCGCGGTGGCGCATCCGGCGACCCCGAGCAAGACAACCAGCAGCACAGCGGTCCGCCATCTACGCATCGTTTTCTCCCTGTGGAATGACGAGGCGTGCGGCG
>CAZDYT010000602.1:0-3016 GCA_964509395.1 uncultured bacterium | reverse complement strand
AAGGCCATGGGGTTCGACCGCCCCTTGCTGGTCCAGTACGGGGAGTGGATGCGGCGGGCCCTGGGGGGGGACCTGGGGCGCTCGATCCAGTACGACGTCCCGGTCGGCGGCCTCATTGTGAGCCGGCTCCGGGTCACGCTGCCGTTGACCCTGCTGGCGGCCGGCTTCATGCTGGCGAGCGCGCTGCCGCTGGGCATGTACGCCGCCACGCACCATCGCCGCCTGGGAGACTACGTGGCGATGGTCGCCTCGCAGCTCGGGATCGCCGTTCCGTCGTTCTGGGCCGGGCTCCTCCTCATCCTCCTCTTCGCCGTGCACCTCGGCTGGGTTCGGGCCGGCGGGTTCCCGGGCTGGGAGGCCGGCCTCTGGCCGGCGCTTCGGTCGCTCCTCCTGCCGGCCCTGGCCCTCGGGCTCATCCAGGCGGCGATCCTGACCCGGACGACGCGCTCCGCGGTGCTCGAGGTGTTCCACGGCGAGCACGTCCGGACGGCGCGCGCCAAGGGGCTGGCCGAGCGCGTGGTGACCTGGAAGCACGTCTTCCGCAACGCGCTCATCACGATCGTCACCATCGTGGGGCTCCAGCTGGGCCAGCTCATGGCCGGGAGCATCATCCTGGAGAACGTGTTCTACTTGCCGGGGCTGGGCCGGCTCGCGCTCGGGGCGATCAGCGCGCGGGATCTCCCGGTGGTCCAAGGGGTCGTGCTCTTCGTCGCAGGCACGATCGTCACCCTGAACTTCGCGGTGGACATTCTCTACGGATTCCTCGACCCCCGCATTCGCTATGACTAGCGCCGTGGCCGAGTCAGGTCGCTCCATGAACCCTGACAGGTTCGTGCAGACTCTGGTCCTACAAGATGGCTAGAGGCTGGCGTCGGTCGTCGCGCCACGGCACGTTCGTGCTCGGCGCCGCCATCACCGCGGGCATCGTCGTCCTGGCGGGGCTCTCGCTCGTCTACACGCCGCGGGACCCTTTGCAGATGGACATCGGGGCGCGGCTCCAGGGCCCGTCCAGCGCGCACCCGCTGGGGACCGACCAGTTCGGGCGTGACCTCCTCTCGCGTGTCATGCGGGGTGCCGTCTCCTCGCTGGTGGTCGGGGCGGTGTCGGTCAGCATCGGGATGGGCGTCGGCGTGCTCCTGGGGATGCTGGGCGGGTACTTCGGGGGCTGGATCGACGAGGCGCTCATGCGCCTGATGGACGCCGTGTACGGCTTTCCGGCGGTTCTCTCGGCGCTCCTCGTCACGGCGGTCTTCGGGCCCGGGATGGTGATCAGCATGGTGGCGGTCGGCGCGGCCTCGGTGCCGATCTTCGCGCGCCTGACCCGTGGCAACTTCCTCGCGCTCCGAGAGCGGGACTTCGTGCTGGCGGCCCGGGCGCTCGGCGCCGGTGACGTCTCCATCATCGGCCGGCACATCCTGCCGAACACCCTTTCGCCGCTGATCGTGCAGGCGACCATCTCGTTTCCGGTCGCGATCCTGGCCGAGGCGGCGCTGTCGTACCTCGGGCTGGGCACGCAGCCGCCGTACCCGTCGTGGGGTTTGATGCTCAAGGACGCGCAGAACTTCCTCGCCCTCTCGCCGTGGTACGCGCTCTTCCCGGGGGGCGCGATCGCCCTGGCGGTCCTGGGGTTCAATCTGCTGGGAGACGGCCTCCGGGACGTCCTGGATCCCCGCGCGTCCTGAGCTCTCGTCCATTCCTTGCGGCGTTTCAGCACCCTCCTGAGCTAGAATGGGCGAACGGCCGCAGGGCACCCTGGAGGGCGGCATGGCAGACGACTGGGCCAGGACGATCGCCAAGAAGGTGGAGGGCCGGCTCGCCGACGAAGCGGAGCGCGCCGCGACGCTGCGGAAGCGCTACGAGGACGGCGTCGAGCGGTTCCGCAAGCAGGTCCTCGATCTGGTCGCGGCTGTCAACGCCCACATCGAGACCGAGGCGAGCCGCATCCACACCATCGTCCTCGACAACGGGCTGAGCCTGGCCGCCGCGTACAGGCGGATCGTGACCGTCGAGGAGGGCGGAGCCGTCCCGGGCGTCCCCGCGTGTGTCGGGAAGGTCATCGTCAGCAAGGAAGACCGGAAGGCGGCGACCCAGCCGGAGCCGGAGACGGTCTTCATCACGAGCGCCGGCACCCACACGGCCTTCTACCGCTACGTGGGCAAGGATCTCAAGATGATGGGCGAGCCGGAGTTGAAGCAGCTCGTCGAGTTCTTCGCAAGCTGACCCGCTCCCCCCCCACGTTCGCGGGCTGCGGGCTGGAACGCCGGAGGCGCTCAGAGCGCCTTGCGCATCTTGAGGAACAGCTGGCGGCTGCGCGGATCGTCGAGGTTTGAAACCATCAGGTAGGCGAGGTCGCCCTGCTTCCAGTAGATGACGGTGACGCCCTCGAGGTGTCGCATGTAGGGCCTGTACTGTTCGATCTGGATCCGCCCCTCGCTCGGCATGGGCAGGTCCTTCCCGGGGAGCGCGAAGTAGCTCGTGAAGAACCGCGCCCGATCCCGGAGGACGGCGGCGGCGGCTTTGCGGTTGGCGATGAGGGTCGGGCGGGCGGTCACCAGCCGGAGTTCCTCGTCGCCCGCGAACGCAGCGGGGAGGTGGATGTCGGTCAGTGAATAGACGGCCTCGAAGGCTGACGCGGGATCATGCACCTCGCCCGCCGTGGCCTGAAGCTGAAGCAGCATCCGCGCGTGCTCCGCCACCGCGCTCTGGAGCAACCGGTCGATGGGATCGGCCTCGGGTCGGCCACGGAACTGGACCCACGGCGCCAGCGCCACCGCCACGGCCACGGCCGCCACGACGGCGGCCCCCCACGGCCGGGCGATCCAGTTGAGCCCACCGTGCCGCGGGTGCGCGAGCCGGCTCACTGCCCGGGTGAGGGCATCCGGAGCCGGGCTTCGCGGCAGCCCCCGGATCATCGTCGCCAGCGCGTTCCCTTCCTCGTGGAGCCGCCGACACGAGGGGCAGTGCGAGAGGTGCGCCTCCACGGGGGCGGCCGCGTCGGCGGCCAGCTCGCCCCGCC
>CAZDYT010000601.1:0-3020 GCA_964509395.1 uncultured bacterium | reverse complement strand
CTCGGCGAGCTGGTGATCGGCAAGATCCCCGGGCGGACCACGGCCTCGCAGATCACCCAGCACAACAACAACGTCGGGATGGGGATCCAGTTCGCGGCCGTCGGTCACCTCATCCTGGAAAAGGCGCGCGCGAAGGGCGTGGGGACGGAGTTGCCCCAGGACCTGTTCGTGACCCGTCGGGGGGACGAGGTCTACGCGCCATGACCCGATGCCGGGACGCGCTCCGGCGGAATGGGCCGGCGGACTCGGCGTGAGGCGCCCGTGACGGAGTCCCTCGGCCCGCGACGGCCGGCCCCGGACGGTCACCGCAACCCGGCGCTCGCCGGCGGTGACCCGGGCACGAAGATCGCCGTCGAAGGGCTGAGCATCCGGTTCCACAAGGGCGTCGAGGCGCTCCGTGACGTCAGCTTCGAGGTCTCGAGCGGCGAGTTCGTGGCGCTCGTCGGCCCGAGCGGCTGCGGGAAGTCCACGGCGCTGAACGCGCTCGCCTCCCTGATCCCCCCGGCGGAGGCCGAGCTGACGGGAAAGATCCGGATCGACGGCGTCGACATCCGGCAGGGCGGAAGCCGGACGGTCCCCCTCGGCTACGTGTTCCAGCGCGACACCCTCTTCCCCTGGCGTACGGTCCTCCAGAACGTGGAGGCGGGTCTCGAGATCCAGGCGAAGCCGCGCGCGGAGCGGCGCGCGACGGCGAAGCGTCTCATCGACCTCGTCGGCCTCTCGGGCTTCGAGCACTACTACCCGCATCAGATCTCGGGCGGCATGCGCCAGCGGACGTCCTTGATCCGGACCCTGGCCTACGACCCCCAGGTCATCCTGATGGACGAGCCCTTCGGCGCGCTGGACGCCAACACGCGTCTGATCCTCCAGGCGGAGTTGATCCGCATCTGGTCGGAACATCGAAAGACGATCCTGTTCGTGACGCACGACCTGGTCGAGGCGATCACGCTGGGCGAACGGGTCATCGTGCTCTCGAAGCGCCCGGGCCGCGTCAGGGCCATCTACGAGGTCCCCATCCCCCACCCGCGCGACCCCTTCGAGCTGCACGGGCGCCGCGAATTCGCCGACCTGCACGCGGCCATCTGGCGGAGCGTGAGCCAGGACTTCCGCGGCGGGGAGCGCTGACCGATGGCGGGGCTGAGGCGCGTGGGCGGCGTCCCCGGACTGCGCGTGCTCCTCGTCGTGCTCTTCGGCGTCGCCTGGGAGGCCTCGACCGGCGGGTTCGGCCTGGAAACGCGCCTGGTGGACCCCATCATCGCTGGCCGGCCGAGCGCCATCGTGGCGGACTTCGCGGGCTACACGGCCTCGGGGCTGCTCGTCCGCGACCTCCGGGCGACGCTGACCGAGACGTTCCTGGGCCTCATGTTCGGGATCGCCGGCGGCGTGCTCACGGGGCTGCTCTTCGGCTACTGGCGCACGGTCGCGGAGGTCCTGGAGCCGCTGATGGTCGCGCTGAACTCGCTGCCCCGAGTGACCGTCGCTCCCATCGTGATCCTGTGGTTCGGATTGGGCATGACGTCGAAGGTGATGCTCAGCCTGTTCACGGTGTTCTTCGTCATGTTCTTCAACACCTTCCTCGGCATCCGGACCGTCGACGGCGAGCTGATCAAGGCGGTCAGGGTCATGGGGGGCTCGGCCCGGGACGTGACGCGGATGGTGGTGATCCCGTCGGTGACGAGCTGGATCTTCGCGGCCCTCCGCACCAGCGTGAGCTTCGCGCTGAGCGGCGCGGTCGTGGGCGAATTCATCGGCTCCACGGAGGGGCTCGGCTACCGGATGCTGATCGCGGCGGGCACGCTGGAAACGGACCGGGTCTTCGCGATCATGATCCTGCTCATGGTGATCGGCTCGGGGCTGGTGGAGCTCACGCGACGCGTGGAACGGTACCTGCTCCGCTGGCGACCCGCCATGGTCGAAGTGGGCTGAGGGGGAAAGGAGGCGTCATGCGGACCATGCGTACGGCTTCACGGAGGGTGGGAGTGGCGCTCGCGCTCATCGGCCTGGTGACCGGCACGATCGCGTCGTCGGGCTGGGCGGCGGACAAAGTGCGCCTCCCGACCGTCGTCTCGTACGAGCTCAACCTGCCCAGCCTGGTCGCCGCCGCCAACGGCTACTTCGCGGACGAAGGGATCGACCTCACGGACTTCGTCCTCGGATCCGGCGGGACGATGCGCACGCTGCTCATCAACAAGGAGGTCGATTTCGCCCTCCTGGCGTTCGTCCATGTCCCGCTGGCGCGTTCCAAAGGGAGCCCGCTCAAGATGATCCAGGCCACGCACGACCAGGAGATCTTCAACTTCGTGGTGCGGAGCGAATTGAAGGACAAGGTCAGGAGCGTGGGCGACCTCAGGGGGCTGAAGGTCGGATTCTCCACTCCGGGCGCGGCGTCCTGGGCCCTCGGGAGCCTCTACCTGCGCAAGGCGGGCCTAAACCCGGACACGGATGTCCAGTTCATCTCGCTCGGCGGCAACCCGCAGGTCATCTATACCGCGCTCAAGACCGGCAAGGTGGATGCCTTCTCCGCCTGGGAGCCGACGACCACCCGGGTCATCGACGAGGGGATCGCCTATCCCCTCACCCGGATCTGGGAGCCGGCCGAGCACGTCAAGTGGATCGGTGAGAAGGCGCTCGCCCTCGGGCTGGTCAGCCGGGAGGACGTCATCAAGGACAAGCCGGACCTGGTCCGCCGCATGGTCCGCGCGAACAAGAAGGGGCTCGACTGGATCCGCAGCCACGCGGCGGCGGAGATCCTGGACGCCGTGCTGAAGGACCCGAGGACCGCCGATCAGTTCAAGGGGCTGGACCGGCCGCTCGCGATCAAGATCATCGACCGCGTCAAGCCGGGCTTCGGGACCGGATGCCTGAGCCGCTCGGGCTTCAAGGTGGAGATCGACCTCGCGGTCGAGTACAAGATCCTCAAGGCGCCGATCAGCTTCGAGGAGTTCGCCGACACGAGCTTCGCGGGCGAATGTCCGTGAGCGGCCCGACCCCAGTCCGTCTCGCCGCGGGCGCCCGCCCGT
>CAZDYT010000600.1:0-3020 GCA_964509395.1 uncultured bacterium | reverse complement strand
GCGTGCCGCTCCAGGGGCGGACCGCGTTCGCAAACCGCCAGAGGGCGGATCTCTTCGTCTCCCTCCACGTGAACGCCGCGCGCGGGACGACGACCACGGGCACCGAGACGTATTTCCTCTCGTCCGAGGCGACCGACAACGCGGCGCGCGCCGCCGCGGCCTTCGAGAACAAGGTCATCGAGCTCGAGCCGGGGCCGCGCACAGGCTCGCGCGAGCTTCTGCGCTCCATTCTGTGGGACCTCGCGCAGTCGGGGTTCCAGCAGGAGTCGAGCCGGCTGGCGGAGCAGCTCCAGGACAGCCTTGAGCGCGCGCTGCGGAAGCCGAATCGCGGCATCAAGCAGGCGCCGTTCTACGTTCTCGGCGGCGCGGCCATGCCGGCGGTCCTCGTCGAGATCGGCTTCATCTCGAACCCGACAGAGGAGGAGCGCCTCCAGGACGAAGGCTACCGCGACCGCATCGCGCGGGCCCTTGCCGCGGGGCTCGCGACATACAAGCGCCGCTACGACCAGAAGAGCGGGGGGGTGGCCACGCGATGATCCGACGGGACGGTCGCGCGCCGCAGGACCTCCGGCCCGTGCGCCTGACCCGTCACTACGTGCGGCACGCGGAGGGCTCGGTGCTCGTGGAGGTGGGCGACACGCGCGTCGTCTGCACGGCGTCGGCGGAAGATCGGGTGCCTCCCTTCCTCCGGGGCGTCGGGCAGGGCTGGGTCACCGCCGAGTACGGGATGTTGCCGCGTGCGACCGCGACCCGCACCCCGCGGGAGGCCGGCCGGACCGGCGGCCGCACCCACGAGATCCAGCGGTTGGTCGGCCGGTCGCTCCGGGCGGTCGTCGAGCTCGCCAAGCTCGGCGAGCGCACCCTCACCGTGGACTGTGACGTGATCCAGGCCGACGGCGGCACCCGGACCGCCGCGGTCACGGGGGGCTTCGTCGCGCTCGCCGACGCGCTCCATGCCCTGCAGGCCGGCGGCCGGCTGCTGCAGGATCCGCTGCGCGACGTGGTGGCGGCCACGAGCGTGGGGCTCGTCGCCGGGAGCCCGATCCTCGACCTCGACTACTCGGAGGACTCCACGGCCGAGGTCGACATGAACGTCGTCATGACGGGGGCGGGGCGCTTCGTCGAGGTGCAGGGGACCGCCGAGCAGACGCCCTTCGACCTGGCGCAGCTCACGGCGCTCCTCGCCCTCGCCCGGAGCGGCATCGAGCGACTCCTGGCCCTCCAGCGGCGCGTCCTCGCGGATCGGACGACCCCGGTCTTCACGATCCCGTGACGCCGCGGCTGGTGCTGGCCACGGCGAACCCGGCGAAGGTCGCGGAGTTCCGAACGCTTCTCGACGGCCTCGGCTACGAGGTCCAGAGCCTCCAGGACTACCCCGCCATCGTGCTGCCGCCCGAGGGCGAGACGAGCTACGCCGACAACGCGCGGGTGAAGGCGCGCGCGACCGCGCGCACGACGGGGGCCATCGCCCTCGGCGACGACTCGGGGCTCGAGGTGGAGGCCCTCGGGGGGCGCCCGGGGGTCGCCTCCGCGCGCTACGGCGGCCCGGGGCTCTCCGATGCCGCGCGCGTCCGGCACCTCTTGGCCGCGCTCGCCGGCGCAGCGTCCCGCGTCGCGCGGTTCCGGTGTGTCCTGGCGCTGGTCGCCCCCTGGGGCGCCGAGGCGACCGTCGAGGTGCAGGGGACCGCCGAGCAGACGCCCTTCGACCTGGCGCAGCTCACGGCGCTCCTCGCCCTCGCCCGGAGCGGCATCGAGCGACTCCTGGCCCTCCAGCGGCGCGTCCTCGCGGATCGGACGACCCCGGTCTTCACGATCCCGTGACGCCGCGGCTGGTGCTGGCCACGGCGAACCCGGCGAAGGTCGCGGAGTTCCGAACGCTTCTCGACGGCCTCGGCTACGAGGTCCAGAGCCTCCAGGACTACCCCGCCATCGTGCTGCCGCCCGAGGGCGAGACGAGCTACGCCGACAACGCGCGGGTGAAGGCGCGCGCGACCGCGCGCACGACGGGGGCCATCGCCCTCGGCGACGACTCGGGGCTCGAGGTGGAGGCCCTCGGGGGGCGCCCGGGGGTCGCCTCCGCGCGCTACGGCGGCCCGGGGCTCTCCGATGCCGCGCGCGTCCGGCACCTCTTGGCCGCGCTCGCCGGCGCAGCGTCCCGCGTCGCGCGGTTCCGGTGTGTCCTGGCGCTGGTCGCCCCCTGGGGCGCCGAGGCGACCGTCGAGGGGGTCGCCGAGGGCCTCGTCCCCGAGGCGCCCCGGGGGGGCGGGGGATTCGGCTACGATCCCATCTTCCTCGTCCCCGAGCTCGGGCGGACGTTCGCCGAGCTCGGCCCGGCCGAGAAGCACCGCGTGAGCCATCGGGGGCGCGCCGTGGCGCGGGCCCGACCGATCCTCGTCGAGTGGGCGCCAAACACTCGCAGCTCGACGCCGTGTTGCCCGAGACGGTGATCAGCCCGGTCGTGGAATCGTACGTATAGTCCCGGGGCGTCGTGACCGGAGAGACCCGGGATGCGGAGGGGACGCGCTTCGAGCTGGAGGTCTGGATCGAGAACGCCACAAGAGAGATGACCGTCGCCGGGTGGGCGAGCGCGAAGGCCGCTGGCTAGTGACGGCCCGGCACCTCGCGGTGGAAGAGCCGCTCCGGCAGTGGCTCGGGGGTGCATCGCCGAGCGAAATGGCCAGGGTGCTCGAGCTCATCGGCGAGAAACCGGGCAAAGGGACGGGGAATGGGGACGCCGCGGAGTTGACTCGCGTCGGCTAACCCCGTAGATTGTCGAGCGTCGGGGCGTGGCGCAGCCAGGTAGCGCACCTGCCTTGGGAGCAGGGGGTCGGCCGTTCAAATCGGCTCGCCCCGACCATTCGAGATCCGCCGAGGGGCCTGCGGCCAGGCCCCTCGGCATCTTCACTGCCTTCCGGGCGCGCGTCCCGCGCGCCGGCCCGCGGGCGCGCTTGTTATAATGCCTGCGCGCGCCTGTAGCTCAGTGGATAGAGCAACGGCCTTCTAAGCCGTGGGTCGGGGGT
>CAZDYT010000599.1:0-3022 GCA_964509395.1 uncultured bacterium | reverse complement strand
CAAGGGCGCGCCGGCGGGCTCGGCCCTCGAGGCCCTCGGGCCCCGACCGGTGGATGTTGTCTTGGGTCGCCCGTTCGGCGACGGGTTCGAGATGATGGACTTCACGCTGGCTCCCGGGGGCGCCGGGGCGGCGCCGCCCGGCGCTCGTTGACCGGGGGCGCCCATCGTGGTCCTTTTGCCCGAGTTGGCGCCGGATGGTACACTCCAACCTGCCGTTTTTCCTCGCGAGGAAGCGCATAGGATCCCGGTGGGCCTCCCGGACTTCAAATCCGGTGTCGGGCTCTAGACAAGCTCGAGGTGGGTTCGACTCCCACGCGCTTCCGCCATGGCAGGAGGCCGGATGAGCAAGCGGCACGCGAAGGGGGCGAAGGAACCCGGGGGGCTCAGGCCGAACGCCGGGAGGCCGGGCCGGACGGAGACGGGGTGGCTCGCCGGGCGGCTCACCCGGCGACAGCGCCGGCGCCTGGGCTGGACGGCGGGGGCGCTCGCCGCCCTCCTGATCGCGGGCGCCGGCGGGTGGCTCTATGCCCGCGTGCGAGAGCCCCTGCCGGGCGAGTTCGTCCCGAGCCTCGGCAACGACCACATCGCGACGCCCGAGAGCCCGCGCATCCCGTACAACTCTGATCCGCCGACCTCCGGGCCGCACCTCGGGTACATCGCGCCGTGGGGCGTCCACACCAAGCCGATCCCCAAGGAGCTCCAGGTCCACAACCTCGAGGACGCGGGGGTGGCCGTCAACTACAAGCCCGAGTGCGCCGACCGGGTCCTCGAGCTGCTCCGGACGATCGTCGCGCGGTACGCGGACCACGTCCTCCTCGCGCCCTACCCCGGCCTCGACCGCTGCATCGCGCTCACGGCGTGGACGCGCATCGACAAATTGGACCAGCCGGACGAGCGCCGGGTCGTCCGGTTCATCGAGGCCTACCGCGGCCTCGACCACCACGTGGCCCGCTGACATCCCGATGCTCGTCCGGTCTCGCGCGCCGTGGCTGCTGGCCCTCGCGCTCCTGGGGCTCGGGGCGTGCGGCAAGCCCTACGTCGCGCCGCTTTTGCCCGGGCCCCACCGGGAGCAGATGGACGCGCCCTACGACGCCGTGTGGCGGGCGCTCGTCCGCGCGCTGGGGCTGGAGAACGTCCAGATCCGCGCGATCGCCCGGGACTCGGGCGTGATCGCGTCCGAGGCGGTGCCGACGACGATCGGGCTCTACGCGGACTGCGGCCGCTTCGGCGACAGCCTCGTGGAGGGGGACGCCCAGGTCGCGTACACTATCTTCGTGCAGGCGGTCTCGCCGACCCAGACGGCCGTCCAGGTCAACACGCGGATGCGCACGGAGCGCTACGCGCGCGGCCGCGGGAAGCCCAAGCAGCGGGAGCCGCTGGCCTGTGCCTCGACCGGCCGCTGGGAGGCGAACCTGCTCGACACCGTGCGCGCGCTCCTCCGGCCGTGAGCCAGGCCACCCCGGACTCCTGGGACGCCGTGCGATCGCGCGTCGCGGCGTGGATCGCGTGTCGCGAGGCGGTGCTGGACGAGACGGCCGCGGCGTGGGTCCGCTTCGCGCGCGCCGAGGGGTGGAGCCCGAGCGACGTCGCGGCGCTCTGGGACGGGTTGACCGAGGATCTCGTCCGGCGCTACGCGCGTCCCGGCCCGGGTGCCGCCGCGACGCGCGCCCGGGCCGTCCGGGGGGACGTGCTCGCCGCGATGGCCGCGCTGCGGGAGCGCATCCTCGGGGGGCTCGGCCCATGACCGAGCGGGAGCTGGCGAGCCTCCGCCGTGAACGGCTCCGGGCGCTTCCGTCCGTGGATGAGGTGCTGCGCGAGCTCGACGGCCGCGACGCCGTGCCACGGCCGCGCGTCGTGGGGGTGATCCGCGCCGTCCTGGACGAGAGCCGGCGCGCCGTGCTCGCGGCGACTTCGCTGGAGGCGCTCCATCAGGTCCCGCTCGATCCGCCGACGCTGCGCGCCCGGATCGAGGCGCGGCTCGTTGCGGCCGCGGCGTGGCGGCTCGACCGGATCATCAACGCGACCGGCGTCGTGCTGCACACGAACCTCGGCCGCGCGCCCCTCTCGGACGAGGCGCTGGCGCGGCTCGCCCTCATCGGCCGCTACTACTCGAACCTCGAGCTCGACGTCCGCACCCGAGAGCGGGGCTCGCGCTACAGCCACGTCGACACGCTCCTCTGTCGGCTGACGGGGGCCGAGGCCTCGCTCGTCGTGAACAACAACGCCGCTGCGGTGCTGCTCGCGCTCGAGTCGCTCGCCCGCGGGCGCGAGGTGGTCGTCTCCCGCGGCGAGCTGATCGAGATCGGCGGGGCGTTTCGCATCCCCGACATCATGACGCGCTCGGGCGCGCGGCTCGTCGAGGTGGGGACGACGAACCGGACGCGCGTCGCCGACTACGCGGCGGCGATCGGGTCGGAGACGGCGCTCCTGCTGAAGGTCCACCCCTCCAACTACCGGGTCGTGGGTTTCACGGAGAGCGTGACGACGCGCGAGCTCGTCGAGGTGGGGCGGGCCCGCGGCGTCCCGGTCATGGAAGATCTGGGCTCGGGGTCCTTCGTCGACCTGCGCCCTTATGGGTTTCCGTACGAACCGACGGCGCCCGAGACGGTCGCGGCGGGCGCCGACCTCGTCACCTTCTCGGGCGACAAGCTCCTCGGCGGTCCCCAGGCGGGGATCGTGGTGGGCCGGCGGGCGCTCGTCGAACGGCTCCGGAAGAACCCGCTGAATCGGGCCCTCCGGATCGACAAGCTGACGCTCGCGGCCCTCGAGGCCACGCTGCGGGCCTACGAGGAGCCGGCCCGCGCGCTCGGCGAGATCCCCACGCTCCGGATGCTCACGGAGGCCGAGGCCGCGGTTCGCCGCCGCGCGCTGCGGTGTCTGCGCGCCCTCCCGGCACCGGTGCGGACGGCGCTCGCGGCGCGCGTCGTCGCCGACCGCGCCCAGGTGGGCGGCGGGGCCCTGCCCGTCGTCGAGCTGCCGACGGCGGCGTTGGCCCTCGGGAGCGCGGTCCACCGGGCCGAAG
>CAZDYT010000598.1:0-3024 GCA_964509395.1 uncultured bacterium | reverse complement strand
CGCATCGCCGTGCTCTCTGGGCCCACCTTCGCCCTCGAGGTGGCGGAGGGTCGGCCTACGGCAGCCGTCGTGGCCGCGGCCGACGCGGCGCTGGCCCGCGAGCTCCAACGCGCGCTTGCCACGCGGGCGTTCCGCTTGTATACGCAGACCGACGTGGCCGGGGTGGAGCTGGGCGGCGCGCTGAAGAACGTCATGGCGATCGCCGCGGGGATCGCCGACGGCCTGGACCTGGGCGCCAACGCGCGCGCCGCCCTCCTCACGCGCGGGCTGGCCGAGATGGCGCGCCTCGGCGTCGCGCTGGGCGCGCACGCCCGGACGTTTGCGGGTCTGGCCGGGCTCGGGGACCTCCTGCTCACGTGTACCGGCCAGCTCTCCCGGAACCGGCGGCTGGGTCTCGCGCTCGCCGGCGGGACGTCGCTCGCGGAGTGGCAAGCGGGCACGCGCTCCGTGGCCGAGGGGGTGCGGACGACGCGCGCGGCACTCGCGCTCGGCCGAACGGTCGGGGTGGCGACGCCGATCGCGGCCGAGGTGGGCGCCGTGCTGTTCGACGGAAGATCGCCGCGCGAGGCGCTCACGTCGCTTCTGAGCCGCGAGGTGCGGCCCGAGGAAGAGCCCGGGGATTTGATCGGCGCGTCGGGCGGGGCGTCGCCCGGCTGAGACGGCGAGGGGAGGGAACGGTGCCCGAGCTGCGCAAGGATCCCGTCGTGGGCCGGTGGGTGATCGTCGCCGCCGAGCGCGCCCGTCGCCCGTCGGACTTCGTCCCGGAACCCGCGACGCTCAAGGGACCCGCGGGGTGCGCGTTCTGCCCCGGGAACGAGGAGAAGACGCCGCCAGAGGTGCTGGCCTTCCGGCCGGGCGGCACGGGCCAGTGGACGCTCCGGGTCGTGCCGAACAAGTTCCCGGCGCTCCAGATCGAGGGGGAGCTGCAGCCGGCGGGCGAGGGCATCTACGACCGGATGAACGGCGTCGGCGCCCACGAGGTGATCATCGAGACGCCCGACCACTTCGCGAACCTCGGGACGCTCTCGGTGGGGGCGCTCGCGGACATCATCTTCGCCTACCGCGAGCGGCTGCTGGACCTGAAGAAGGACCCGCGCTTCGAGTACATCCTGATCTTCAAGAACCACGGCGCGGCGGCCGGGGCCTCGCTCGAGCACCCGCACTCCCAGCTCATCGCGACGCCCATCCTCCCCGAGCTGGTGGTCGAGGGGCTCGAGGGTGCGGCGCGCTACTACCGGATGAAGGAGCGCTGCGTGTGGTGCGACATCCTCCGGCAGGAGCGGCGGGACGGCCAGCGCATCGTCCTGGAGGAAGGGGGGTTCCTCGCCATCGCGCCGTTCGCGCCCCGCTTTCCGTTCGAGACCTGGGTCCTTCCCATCGCGCACCGGGCGACGTTCGAGAGCATCGAGCCGGGTGATGTCGACGCTCTGGCGCGCCTCCTGCGCAAGCTGGTGGGACGAGTCAACCGGGTCTTGCGCGACCCGCCCTACAATTATGCCGTCCACACCGCCCCGCTCCGCCAGACCGAGCTGGACCACTTCCACTGGCACCTCGAGTTCATGCCCAAGCTGACCAAGGTCGCCGGGTTCGAGTGGGGCACGGGGTTCTTCATCAACCCGACGCCCCCCGAGGAGGCCGCACGCTTCTTGAGGGCGGACGCCGCGCCGAGCTAACGGCCCGCGCCGGTGCGCGTTTGACCTCCCCGGGGGACTTTGCTAGGATCCTGGCATCGCCGAGCGGGAATAGCTCAGGGGTAGAGCACAACCTTGCCAAGGTTGGGGTCGCGGGTTCAAATCCCGTTTCCCGCTCCAGCCGTCGTGACCGGCCCCGGTTGGTCCCGGGGCCGGTCGTTTCGTGAATGCGGTCGTGGTGGCGTTGGCCTCCGGGCCACCGCTCCCTTCGGGTAGGGCCTCTCGGCGGCGTAGCCAAGTGGTTAAGGCGACGGTCTGCAAAACCGTTATTCGGCGGTTCGAATCCGCCCGCCGCCTCCAGCGTTTCGGGAGATCCGCCGCCGGGGCCGCGCCCGGCGGCGCGGCTCTGACCTTGCCTCGCGGGGCGCGGACCGAAGGAAGCGTCTCAGGGGGGTCAGGAGGAGGAGGTCGTCGGCCCCGGCCTGCCTGAGATCAGCCCCAGTCTCCGGGCAGCTGAAACCATCGAGTAGCACTCGTGCGGCGGCCGCTCGTGGCGAGGCGAAGCTGACGGGCCGGTCGCCGGTCGCTGAGCGAGCGGCTGAACTTTCGGCGGTGCGCGCGGGTCCACCAGGCGGTCAGCCGCTCGACCACGAATACTGCGACGAGAATGAGGCCGACCAGCCAGGCCAGAGTCGTGGCGAGAACCTGCGTCGAAAGCATTCCGGTCATTCCCTGACACGGTTGATGCATGTCGCGGGCCAACACGATCGGGGGGCTAACGGTCCGTGGGATAAGGGCTCGCCGAGGCCGCGCCTGGAGGTTCCTGGCCGAGGTGAGCTTCCAGATGGTGAGAAACTGATCGGCGGAACCGTGGTGGGCTGACCGGGCTGCCAGGGAGCCCCTGCGCACGGTGTACCCGGAGCCGGGGCGGCGGGGGACAGTCGGCCCGCGTATCTTTGCTATTCTTGGGCGGATGCCGGGATGGCGAAATCGGCAGACGCGCGAGACTTAAAATCTCGTGGGCCTGAGGGCCCGTGGGGGTTCGACGCCCCCTCCCGGCACCAGTAACCCCGCGCGGTTGCCGCTGCGCTGACGCCCGCGCTCTACTCCCGCGAAGGGGCCACTCGTGCTCGAGTGCCGCTCTTCGGCGGGGGAGATCCCAGCGCGTGGCGCTCACGCGAATACGCGCTCCGGCGCCTGCGCCTCCGCGTGCTCCTGCCCCGGCCCCTCTTCGGCCAGAGGCCCAGCCATCGGAGGACGCGCAGCAGCGTGGCGGTCCGCACGCTGCGGCCGTGCTCGACCTTCCAGAGGGCCATCGGGCTCACTCCGACCTGCCGGGCGGCGGCTCGATACGAGAGCTGCCCGCGGACCCGGCGGACTTCGAGCCCCAGGG
>CAZDYT010000597.1:0-3028 GCA_964509395.1 uncultured bacterium | reverse complement strand
CGCAAGATCTTCGTGACGAATGGGCGGGAGGCCACCGTCGCGCTGGTGTTCGCGCAGACGGACCCGGCGAAAGGCCACCGCGGCATTTCCGCGTTCCTCGTCGAGAAGGGCACGCCGGGCTTCCTGGTGCCGAAGGTCGAGGACAAGCTCGGCCTGCGAGCCTCCGACACGGCCGAGTTCGTGTTCGAGGAGTGCCGCGTGCCGGCGGCCAACCGGCTCGGGGCGGAGGGCGACGGCTTCAAGGTCGCGATGAAGGCGCTCGATGGCGGCCGGATCGGTGTCGCGGCGCAGGCGGTCGGGATCGCGCGGGCGGCGCTGGAAGCCTCGGTGGCGTACGCGCGGGAGCGGAAGGCGTTCGGCGTCCCGATCGGCCAGCACCAGATGATCCAGTGGATGCTGGCGGACATGGCGACGGCGGTCGACGCCGCCCGGCTCCTGACCTGGCGCGCGGCGACGCTCAAGGATCACGGCAAGCCGTACGGCACTGCGGGCTCGATGGCGAAGCTCTACGCCTCCGAGACGGCGATGCGCGTGACGACGGACGCGATCCAGGTGCACGGCGGCTACGGCTACCTCAAGGAGTACCCGGTCGAGCGGTTCTTCCGCGACGCGAAGATCACGCAGATCTACGAGGGCACGTCGCAGATCCAGCGGCTGGTGATCGCCCGGTCCCTGCTGGACCTCAAGTAGCCGTGCGTAGATGACGGCGCGCGCGAGTGCTGCGGTTCGGCCCGGGGGGAGAAAGTGACGGGGGCACGCATGGACGAGCGCGAGAAGCTGAGGGAAGACAAGGCGCGCTGGGAGCGGGAGACGCTGGCGCCCTTCATCGCGAAGGTGCCGGAGCGGAAGCCCGGCTTCGAGACCATGGCCGGGCTCCCGGTTGAACGCCTCTACACCCCGGCAGATCTGGCGGAGGACTGGCGGGACGAGGAGCGCCTCGGGTTCCCGGGAGACTACCCGTTCACGCGCGGCGTCTATCCGACCATGTACCGGGGCCGGCTCTGGACCATGCGGATGTTTGCCGGGTTCGGGCGCCCGGAGGACACCAACCGGCGCTTCAAGTTCCTGCTGGAGCAGGGCCAGACGGGGCTCTCGACCGCCTTCGACATGCCGAGCCTCATGGGGTACGACGCCGACCATCCCCGGGCGCGCGGCGAGGTCGGGCGCGAAGGCGTGTCGGTCTCCACCCTGGAGGACATGGAGCGTCTGTTCGAGGGCATCCCTCTGGATCGGGTCACGACCTCGATGACGATCAACTGCACGGCCTCGGTCATCCTCGCGATGTACCTGGCGGTGGCCGAGAAGCAGGACGTGCCGTGGGCGAAGCTCGATGGGACGATCCAGAACGACATGCTGAAGGAGTTCAGCGCCCAGAAGGAGTGGATCTGTCCCCCGGAGCCCGCCGTCCGGATCGTCGTGGACACGATCGAGTTCTGCATGACCGAGGTCCCGAAGTTCCACCCGGTCTCGATCTCCGGCTACCACATCCGCGAGGCGGGGGCGACCGCCGTGCAGGAGCTGGCGTTCACGCTCGCCGACGGGATCGCCTACGTCGAGGCGTGCCGCCGGCGCGGGCTCGACCCGAACCGCTTCGCGCCGCAGCTCTCGTTCTTCTTCGACATCCACTCGGACTTCTTCGAGGAGATCGCGAAGCTCCGGGCCGCGCGGCGGATGTGGGCCCGGATCATGAAGGAGCGCTTCGGCGTGACGGAGCCGCGCGCGATGCTCCTCCGCACCCACACCCAGACGGCCGGCGTGTCCCTCACCGCGCAACAGCCGCTGAACAACATCGCGCGGGTCGCCCTCCAGGCGCTGGCCGCCGTCCTCGGCGGCGCGCAGTCGCTCCACACCAACTCCTACGACGAGACGTGGGCGCTGCCCACCGAGGAGGCGGTCACGGTCGCCCTCCGGACCCAGCAGATCATCGCGGAGGAGTCCGGGGTGACGAACACGGTGGACCCGCTCGGGGGCTCGTACTTCGTCGAGGCGCTCACCGATCGGATGGAGGCGGAGGCCTGGCGGCTGATCCGCCGGATTGACGAGCTGGGCGGGATGATCCGGGCGCTCGAGCTGGGCTTTCCCCAGCAGGAGATCGCGGACTCGGGCTACCGGACGCAGCTCCAGGAGGACTCCGGCGAGCGGGTCGTCGTCGGGGTCAACAAGTACGTCCAGGCGGAGGAGGAGCCGATCCACTACCTCCGCCTCGACGAAGGGCTCGAGCTCACGCAGATCGAGCGCGTCCGGGCCGTGAAGGCGCGGCGGAACGCGGCCGAGGTGGAGCGGCACCTCAAGCGCCTCGCGGAGGCGTGTCGGAACGGGCGGAACCTGATGCCGGTGCTCGTGGAGGCCGTCAAGGCTTATGTCTCGCTCGGCGAGATCGCGGACGTCTACCGCCAGGTGTTCGGGCGGTACCAGGAGCCCATCATTTTTTAGCCTTCGGAAGAGGGGCGAAGCCCCCTCCGCCGGCCCTCTTGGGCGTCGGGAGGCAGGCATGGACTGCGTCTTCTGCAAGATTCGCGACGGCCAGATCCCATCGACCCGCGTCTACGAAGACGAGCGGACGCTGGCCTTCATGGACATCAACCCGCTCAACGACGGGCACTGCCTGGTCGTGACGCGGGCGCATGCCACGACGCTCTACGACGTGGCCGAGGCCGATCTCCAGGCCGTGGTCGTGACCGCCAAGCGCGTCGCGGTCGCGCTCCGCGAGGCCCTCAAGCCGGACGGCCTCAACGTGCTCCAGGCGAACGGCGCCGCGGCGTTCCAGTCGGTGCCGCACTTCCACCTCCACCTCATTCCGCGACGGACGGGGGACGGCAAGGGCTTCGACTGGAAGCTCGTGCCGGGGGACCGGGCGCGAATTCAGGCGACCGCGGAGAAGATCCGCGCGGCGCTCGGGGCGTGAGCGGATGACGAGTCCCACCGAGCCGAAGATCCGGGTGCTCGTCGGGAAGCCCGGCCTCGACGGTCACGACCGGGCGGCGAAGATCGTGGCGCGTGCCCTGCGAGACCCGGGCATCGAAGGGAA
>CAZDYT010000596.1:0-3030 GCA_964509395.1 uncultured bacterium | reverse complement strand
GAGGGACGGGCGGCGATTCGCTGGAACGGGCAGCCTCTCCCGGTCGCCCGCCTGAGGGAGCTGCTGGGCCTTCCGGACCGCGACGACCGGCCCGAGGCGGAGAGCCGGCACCCGTGCGTGATCGTGAGCTCCGGGGAGGAGCGGGCCGGGCTCCTGGTCGACGAGATCTTCGGGGACCGGGAGGTGCTGGTCAAGGAGCTGAGGCCGCCCCTGGTGCGAGTCCGGAACGTGGCGGGGGCGGGGCTCCTCGGCACCGGCCAGGTGGTCCTCATCCTCCGCCCGGCGGATCTCCTCAAGTCCGTCCGAGAGAACCCGCGCCAGCCGGCCGCGCCCGCCGCGTCGGAGGACGAGCACCGGCAGCCGGTGATCCTGGTGGTCGACGACTCCATCACCACCCGGACGATGGAGAAGAACCTCCTGGAGGCGGCCGGCTACCAGGTGCGGGTGGCGGTGGACGGGATCGAGGCCTGGACGGCCCTCAAGAGCGAGGAGATCGATCTCGTGGCGTCGGACGTGGACATGCCTCGGATGGACGGCTTCGATCTGACGGCGCGGATCCGGGCCGACCGGAAGCTCGCTGACCTCCCGGTCGTCCTGGTGACGGCGCTCGAGTCCCGGGAGGACAAGGAGCGGGGCATCGAGGTCGGCGCCAACGCCTACCTCGTCAAGTCCAGCTTCGATCAGTCGAACCTCTTGGAGATCATTCGCCGGTTGGTGTAACCCCCACGCGCGGAGGCCGCATGATCCGGGTACTCGTGGCGGAAGACTCGGCGGTCACCCGAGAGTATCTCGTCTACCTCCTCGGCGAGGATCCCGGGCTCCACGTCGTCGGCGCGGCTCGCGACGGCCGGGAGGCCGTGGAGCAAGCCGAGCGGCTCAAGCCCGACGTCATCGTCATGGACGTCCACATGCCCCGGATGAACGGCTTCGAGGCCACGCGCGAGATCATGGAACGGGTCCCCACGCCCATCGTGATCGTCAGCGCCAGCATCAGCCGTGAAGAGGTGGCGATCACTTTCCAGGCGCTCAAGGCCGGGGCCCTCACGGCGGTGGACAAGCCCGGCGGACCGGATCACCCGGGCCATGCGGAGGACGCCCGCCGGCTCCTCGAGACGGTGAAGCTCATGGCCGAGGTGAAGGTCGTGAGGCGTTGGCGGACGCGGGAACGCCCGATCCCGCTCTCCCCGCTGCCTCCTAAACCGGACCGGAAGATCCGGCTCATCGCCATCGGCGCCTCCACCGGCGGGCCGCAGGTGGTGGCAGAGATCCTGAGGACGCTCCCCGGCAACCTCGGGGCCCCCATCCTGCTCGTGCAGCACATCGCCCCCGGATTCACCGCCGGGCTCGTCGAGTGGCTCGGCCAGGAGACTCGCCTCCCGGTGAAGCCGGCCGAGCCGGGGGAGGCGGTCCGGCCGGGCACCGTGTACCTCGCCGTGGACGGCTCGCAGATGGGGATCACGCGAGAGGGCCGGATCCGCCTGACGAGAGAGCCCGCCGAAGACGGCTTCGCCCCCTCGGTGTCCTACCTTCTTCAGGCCGCCGCGGAGGCCTACGGCCGGTCCGCGATGGGCATTCTGCTTACCGGCATGGGCCGGGACGGCGCGACGGGTCTCAAGCGGATGCGCGAGGCAGGGGGACTGACCGTCGCCCAGAGCGAGGAGAGCAGCGTGATCTTCGGGATGCCCGGGGAAGCCATTCGCCTCGGAGCGGCCGAGTACGTGCTCTCGCCCGAACAGATCGCGGGGCTGATCCGCACGCTGGCGAGCCCCGGGTAGGGAGGAAACCGTCGTGGAGCGCACCATCCTGGTGGCGGAGGACAGCCCGACCCAGGCGGACCGGGTCCGCCTGCTTCTGGAGGGCGAAGGATACCGCGTCGACGTGGTGGCCAACGGCCGCGAGGGGCTGGAGCGGGTGCAGTCGGCGCCGCCGGACCTGATTGTCTCCGATGTCGTCATGCCGAAGATGGACGGCTACGCATTCTGCCGGGCCGTGAAGTCGGCCGAGCGGACGCGACGGATCCCGTTCGTGCTCCTCACCGAGCGAAACACCCCGGCGGACGTCATCAAGGGGCTCCAGCACGGCGCCGACAACTTCATCACCAAGCCGTTCGAGGACGCCTTCCTCCTGGAGCGGGTCCGGCGGATTTTCGAAAACCTGGAGCTGCGCCGGCAGGGCCACCTGGACGTGGAGATCACGCTGGGCGCGGGCGGCCGCCAGGTCATCATCAACGCCGACAAGCAGCAGATCATCGAGCTGCTCTTTTCGACCTTCGAGGAGCTCTGCCGCTTGAACGAGAAGCTCAAGGAATCTCAACGACTCGTCGAGGCATACGCCCGCGACCTCGAGGCAAAGGTCCAGGAGCGGACCCAGCAGCTCCTTCAGACCGAGAAGCTCGCGGCCATGGGGACGATGCTCGCGGGTGTGGCCCACGAGCTGAACAACCCCTTGTCGGTGATCCTGGGCCGGGCGGTCCTCCTCGCCGGACAGATCGGTGGCGACCCCCGCCAGGAACAGGTCGAGAAGATCGCTCAGGCCGCCCACCGCTGCGCGCGCATCGTGAAGAACTTCCTCGCCCTCGCCCGCCAGCGGCCACCGGAGCTCGGGGAAGTGCGGCTCAACCAGATCGTCCAGGAGACCGTCGAGCTCCTGGCCTACCCGCTCCGCGTGGACGATGTGGGGGTCACGCTGGACCTCGCCCCGGATCTGCCGGTCCTCTGGGTCGACCCCAACCAGCTCCACCAGGTGGTGATCAACCTGATCACCAACGCCCACCAGGCCATGCGCGCGACGGCCCCGCCGCGCCGCCTGACCCTGACGACGCGGTTCGATCCGAGCGCGGAGCGGGTCTCGCTCGAGGTCGCCGACACCGGCCCAGGCATCCCGCCGGCGATCCAGGCACGGATCTTCGACCCGTTCTTCACGACGAAGCCGCCCGGCAAAGGGACCGGCTTGGGACTCTCGGTCACGAAGAGCCTGGTCGAGTCCCATGGAGGGGCGATCGACATCCGCAACCGCCCGGAAGGAGGCGCC
>CAZDYT010000595.1:0-3034 GCA_964509395.1 uncultured bacterium | reverse complement strand
AGGCCCGGAACCGCGACCTCACCGAGGCCCTGGAGCAGCAGACCGCGACCAGCGAAGTCCTCAAGGTGATCAGCCGGTCGGCGTTCGACCTTCAGCCGGTGCTGGAAACCCTCATCGAGAATGCATCGAGACTGTGCGGGGCGACACAGGGATACATCCACCTGCGGGACGGCGAGGTGTATCGGGCGGCTGTCTCGTACGGCGTGCAGTCGCCCGAGTTCAGGGACTACATCGAGCGAAGCGCCATTCGCCCCGGCCGGGGGACCGTCGTCGCGCGGGTCGCGCTCGAGGGCCAGACGGTCCACATCGCCGACGTCCTGGCTGACCCTGAGTACCAGTTTCTCGAGGCCCAGCGGCTGGGAGGGTTCCGGAGCCTGCTGGGAGTCCCCATGCTGAGAGAGGGGATCCCGCTCGGCGTCATCGTGATGTGGAAGGACCGGGTGGAGCCGTTCACCGAGAAACAGATCCAGCTCGTCACGACGTTTGCCGACCAGGCCGTGATCGCCGTCGAGAACGTCCGCCTGCTCCGGGAACTCCAGGACCGGAACCGCGACCTCACGGAGGCCCTGGAGCAGCAGACGGCGACGGCCGAGATCCTACGCGTCATCAGCAGCTCACCGACCGACCTCCAGCCGGTGCTCGACACCGTCGTCGAGAACGCGGCGCGGCTGTGTGGCGCAAGCCATGCGCAGATCTTTCGCACCGACGGCGATGTTCTTCGGAGCGTGGCCGTGTACGGATCAGTGGGGACTGGAGAGTTGCCCGCCAACCGAGGCTCGGTGACCGGTCGAGCGGTGGTTGATCGGCGGACGGTTCACGTCGCCGACCTCGCGGCCGAGCCGGAAAGCGAGTTCCCGGCTGGCCGGGCGTCCCAGCGACGCTTCGGTCATCGAACCGCGCTGGCGACACCGTTGATGCGGGAGGGCGTGGCCCTCGGAGCCATCCTGATCCGCCGAATGGAGGTGCGACCCTTCTCGGACCAGCAGATCAAGCTCCTCGAAACCTTCGCTGATCAAGCGGTGATCGCCATCGAGAACGTGCGGCTGTTCCAGGAGCTCGAGACCCGGACCCGCGAGCTGGCGCGATCGGTCGAAGAGCTCCGGGCTCTGGGAGAGGTCAGCCAGGCCGTCAGCTCGACCCTCGACCTCGAGACGGTCCTCAGGACTATCGTGGTGCGGGCCAACCAGCTTTCGGGAACGGACGGGGGCGCGATCTACGAATACGACGAGACGCGCGGGAGGTTTTACCTGCGGGTGGCCCATCCGCTCGACGAGGAGCTGGTTCAGGCCTTCCGGACTGATCCCATGCGGCTGGGCGAAGGCGTCGTCGGGCGGGCGGGAGCGGCCCGCGCGCCGGTTCAGATCCCGGACGTCCTCGAGGCGGGCGCCTACGAGGAGCGACTCCGCGCCCTGGCCGAGCGGGCCGGGATCCGGGCGCTCCTGGCCGTCCCGCTCGTCCGCGAGCAGAGCCTCGTCGGCGCGCTGGTCGTCCGGCGCCGGGAGCCCGGGCGCTTCCCCAGGGAGACCGAGGATCTGCTCCAGACCTTCGCGGCCCAGTCGGTCCTGGCCATCCAGAACGCCCGGCTCTTCCGCGAGATCGAGGAGAAGAGCCGCCAGCTCGAGGTCGCCAGCCGGCACAAATCCCAGTTTCTCGCCAACATGAGCCACGAGCTCCGGACCCCCCTGAACGCCATCCTCGGCTACGGCGAACTGATCCTCGACAACATTTACGGCGAGGTGCCCGCCCGGATCCGGGAGGTCATGGAGCGGGTCGACAGGAGCGGGCGCCATCTGCTCGGTCTCATCAACGACGTCCTCGATCTCTCCAAGATCGAGGCGGGCCAGCTCACCCTCGCGCTCGCCGAGTACTCCCTCAAGGACGTCGTCCAGACGGTCTTCACGGCGATGGAGTCGCTCGCGGCGGAGAAGCAGCTCGCGCTCCGGGTCACGCTGGCCCCGGACCTCCCTCGCGGCAAAGGCGACGAGCGGCGGCTCACCCAGGTGCTCCTGAACCTCGTCGGCAACGCCATCAAGTTCACCGAGGCCGGCGAGGTCCGGATGGAGGGGCGGACCGCCGACGGCGCGTTCCTCGGCTCGGTCTCCGACACGGGGCCCGGGATCTCGGAGGCGGATCAGGCGCGGATCTTCGAGGAGTTCCAGCAGGTCGACAGCTCCACCACCCGGAAGAAGGGCGGCACCGGGCTCGGGCTCTCGATCGCCAGGCGGATCGTCGAGCTCCACGGCGGGCGCATCTGGGTGGCGTCGAGCCCCGGGAAGGGCTCGACGTTCTCCTTCACCCTCCCGGTGCGCGTCGAGCGCCAGGCGGCGGCATCATGAGCAAGCGGATCCTGGTGGTCGAGGACCACGAAGAGAACCGGCGCATCGTGCGCGACCTCCTGACGAGCGCCGGCTACGAGATGATCGAGGCGGTCACGGGCGAGGAGGGGGTGGCGCTGGCGGAGCGCGAGCGCCCCGACCTGATCCTCATGGACATCCAGCTCCCCGGCCTCGACGGCTACGAGGCGACGCGGCGGATCAAGGCGAACCCCGCGTTGCGCCCGATTCCCATCATCGCCGTCACCTCCTACGCCCTGAGCGGGGACGAGGTCAAGGCCTTCCAGGCGGGCTGCGACGCTTACGTCACCAAGCCCTTCAGCCCGCGGGCGCTCCTGGCCAAGATCCGCGAGTATCTCCCGTGAGGACGCCGCCCCGCATCCTCGTCGCCGACGACAACCCCATGAACCTGGACATCCTCGAGACGCGTCTCGCGGCCCACGGTTACGAGGTCCTGACGGCGTCCGACGGCGAAGCGGCGCTGGCTCTCGCCCGATCGAGCCAGCCGGATCTCATCCTGCTGGACGTCATGATGCCGAAGCTGGACGGGCTGGACGTCTGCCGGCAGCTCCGCGGGGACCCGTCGCTCCCGTTCGTGCCGATCATCCTGGTGACGGCCAAGGGGGACCCGAAGGACATCGTCGCGGGGCTCGAGGCGGGCGGCGACGAGTACCTGACGAAGCCCGTCGACCAGGCGGCGC
>CAZDYT010000594.1:0-3042 GCA_964509395.1 uncultured bacterium | reverse complement strand
GGGTCGCTAGCCCTTCACCGTACGACTCTTGCATTCGCAACACCCCGCCGGTTTAACCCGGCGCACGAGGAGACCCCGCCATGAAGGGCCGCGTCGCCGTCATGACGAAGCACAACGCCGACTTCGAGATCCGCGAGTACCCCATCCCCGACGTCGAGCCGGACGCCGCGCTGGTCAAGATCACGCGGGGCGGGATCTGCGGCTCGGACCTGCACATCTGGCGCGGCGAGCTGCAAGACGCCATCGGCGCGCCGGGCCGCGGCCAGACGTTCGGCCACGAGATGTGCGGCGTCGTCGAGCGCCTGGGCCCGAATGTGAAGACGGACTCGACCGGTCAGCTGCTCGCCGAAGGCGACCGGGTCACGTACTGCTACTTCTACCCGTGTGGCCGGTGCCCGGCGTGTCTCGACGGATTCCGCGCGACCTGCCCGAACAAGCGGCGCGGCACGCGCTACGCGGACGATTGGCCGCACTTCATCGGGGCCTACGCCGACTACTACTACCTGCGTCCCGGCCACTTCGTCTACAAGGTCCCGCCGACCATCTCGGACGACGTGGCCACGCCGGTGAACTGCGCGCTGGCCCAGGTGCTCTACGGACTCGAGAAGGTGCGGGTGCGCGTCGGCGATACCGTCGTCATGCAGGGCGCCGGCGGGCTCGGCCTCAACGCGAGCGCCGTCGCCAAGGAGATGGGCGCCGCGCAGGTCATCGTCATCGACCAGATCCCGGAGCGGCTCGAGCTGGCGAGGCGGTTCGGCGCCGACCACACGGTGAACCTCCAGGACCTGCCCACGCCCGAGGATCGGGTTGCCGCCGTGAAGGAGCTGACTCGCGGCTGGGGCGCCGACATCGTCTGCGACTTCGTCGGCTTCCCGCAGGTCATCCCCGAGGGGCTCCAGATGCTCAAGAGCGGCGGCACCTACCTGGAGATCGGCACGATCAGCCCGCCACTCAAGGTCGAGCTTCACCCGGCGCAGCTCGTGTGGGGGTCGAAAACGATCGTCGGCATGATTCAGTACGAGCCGTGGGCGATCCAGCGGGCCCTGATCTTTCTGGAACAGAACCTCCGGAAATACCCGTTCGCCGAGGTCATCTCGCACGTCTATCCGCTCGAGCGGATCAGCGCGGCGTTCCGGGAAGCGGAGTGGCTCGGCCGGCAGCGGGACCCGCACAAGGTCAGCCGCGCCGCGGTCGCGCCGTGGGGAAAGCAAGGGGCCCCGTGAGCGACGACCTCGTCCTCCGGCCGGCGACGGTCGAGGACGTCCCCACCTTGCTCGAGCTGGTCCGCGGGATCGCCGAGTACGAGCGGCTCAGCCACGAGGTCGAGGCGACGGTGGAACTGCTCCGGACCCACGGGTTTGGCCGCCGACCGGTGTTCGAGGCCACCCTGGCCGAGCGGCGGGGCCGAGCCGTCGGCTTCGCGCTCTACTTCTTCACCTTCTCGACCTTCAAGGGCCGCCCCACCCTGTATCTCGAGGACCTGTTCGTCCGCCCCGAGGAGCGTGGGCGCGGGATCGGCCGACGCCTGCTAGCCCACCTCGCGCGCCTTGCCGTCGAGCGCGAGTGCGGGCGCATGGAGTGGTCGGTCCTCGACTGGAACACGCCCGCGCGGGACTTCTACGGGAAGCTGGGCGCGGTGGCGATGGACGAGTGGACGGTGTTTCGGATGACGCCGGAGGCGTTCGGTCGGCTCGCCCGTGAGGAGACGGGCGGGGGGCCACCCGGCGAGGCGGTCTGACGACCAGCGGCGCGCGCTACTCGGGATCGATGCTGATCTGAACGCGATAGGTGCCCAGGACGGCCCCCTGAGCCGCGCCGTGGGACACGAGGCGATCCGGGTGAAGCGGGCCGCGGACGAGAGCCTCGGCAACCCCCACGTCGGTGCACTCGACCAGCAGCACCAGCGGCCACGGCTCCTCGGCTTCGCCGACCTCGCCGCCTTTGAGCTTCCCTTCAGCCGTCCGAACCCGCGTGACCTCTGCGAGCGTTTCGAGCACATGCACGCCGACCACACCCGCCGGCTCGCGCAAGAGCGTCAGCCCCGGCCCTGTCAGCCAGGCGCGCAACGCCGCGTCCTGACCGGGCGCCGGGCGGAGCCGGCCCGTGAGCATCGCGCCGCCTTGGCCGCGACCGGCGCTCGCCACCACCCGACAGCCGATCCGGAACGTGTCGCGGAAGTGGGGGAGGAGTCGCTGCGTCCAGGGTGTCGGGTCGTTGAGCCGGGCGAGATAGGGCTCGCTCCGGATGGTCTCCACGCTCTCGGTCTCATAAAAGTCCAGGTACTCGCGTGGCCGGCTCGCGTGGAGATAGCGCCGGCCTCGCAGGAAGCCGGGTACGGCGACCCGTTCCGGGATGTGCTCGGCGTTGTGCCAACGGATCAGATCGTGCTCGGCTTCCGGGGTGATGCCGTGCCAGATCACCAGCGCGCCCTTGCCACGCAGTGCCATGAACGCCTCCGCATGACCATACCCAGCCCAGCGGGATTCGGCGGACGGGTCCCGCGAGATTCCGGGCCCGCCGCCCATTGTGCGCCGATCCCGACCGGACCGCCCGCGCGCGCCTGGCTGAAGCGACCCGACCCGCGCGATCACCGCCCGGCAGGCGGGCGACGCTCCTTCGCCGGAGATCTCAGGACGCCGCGGCCTCCAGCGTGGGGCGTGCGTGAGGTGCCTCGGGCGCGCCGATCGGTCGCACGACCGGCAGCGTGACCCCCGCCGCACGATGGGCCTCGACGTAGGCCCGCACGGTTGCGCGGTCCCCGATGGCGCCGAGCGCGTCCGTGAGCGCCGCCGGCACCGCTTCGGCGGGTGCCCGCGGCCCGCGATCCCGGTCGAAGGCCGCGAGCGCCTCGGCGAACCCGCTTGCGCGCAACATCGCGCGGTAGAACGGGAGACTCAGGTAGCGCACCAGCTCCTCCCGGAACGTCGCGGTCAACCCCTTGACGTCCTCGGTCAGCGCGATCGGCACCGCGGCCACGATCTCGAAGCCGTCGAGCGACTTCCCTGCTCTCGCCCGGCCGCGCCCGAGGGCAGGCCGCGCGAC
>CAZDYT010000593.1:0-3046 GCA_964509395.1 uncultured bacterium | reverse complement strand
AGGCGCCTCGGGCTCGGAATGCGGGTGGGGAGCTGCTGCCTCAGCGGGCGGATGTACTCGACCCCGATCCCGCAGCAGCCGCCGATGATCTGCACGCCCTGCTGGACCCACTTCCGGGCCAGGTCGAGAAAGCCCTCGGGGGAGATGTTGTTCTCGACCGTCGGGTCGCGGTACGTGGCGACATAGTCCGTGCGGGCGGCCTCCGGGTAGATCCCGAGCGGCCCGGACCACTTCTCCAGGACGATCGGCAGCGCCGCCGCGGTGTCGTCGACGTTCGTGTGGAAGATGTTGATCACGGAGCCGCCCAGCGGGAGGACCTCGTCGAGCGCCTGGGTCAGCGAGACCGGCGACGAGTAGCCGATCTTGACCGTGGGATCACCCTTGTCGACGTGGCACTTGAACCCGACCCACTTGGGAAGGCCCGGCGCCGAGCAGGCCTGCGAGACCCACTTCCGGTGCTCCAGGCTGCCGGTCGACTCGGCCAGCAGGAAGTCGACGCCGGCCTCGGCCAGGATCTCCGCTTGCTCCCGCAGGTTGGCCTGCGCTTGCTCCACGGCGATGGCGCTTCGCCCGAGCAGGTGTCGCTGCCGGCCCGGCTCGCCGCCGGTCACGAGGCCGAAGTTGGAGATGGAGCCGGCGATGTAGGCCGGCCGATCGCGGGCGGCCTTTTCCCGCGCCTCCTGCGCGAGCTTGACTGCCCGGATGTTCAGCTCGACGGTCAGGTCGCCGAGCCCCATGGGCTCCAGGTTGTGCCGCGCCGACGCGTAGGTGTTGGTGGTGATGATGTCGGCGCCGGTCTTGATGTAGGCCTCGTGCAGATGCCGGACCGTGTACGGGTGCGTGTGGAGCGCGGCGGCCGCCCACGCGACCCCGTGCATGGGCACGCCCATCGCCTGGAGCTGGGTGCCGACCGCGCCGTCGAGAATGATCACCTCGCCGCGATCGATCCGATCCTGCAGGTCCTGGAACTTGATCATCGTGTCCCCCTGGCAGTTGGGTCGAGCCGTGCCGCAGCGCGGCAGTTTCTCATCGCGCACCTGGCTCGCGGTCGCGCGGGTCCAATGAGACCGCCTGTGACGAAACCTTGACGACCGGGCGGATGGCCCGGAGTTCGGCAAGCGGGATGTGGCAGGCGATCCGGTGCGTGGGGCTCGCGGCCTGCACCGGCGGAACGGTGGTCTCGCAGACCTGGCCGACCTTCCGCGGGCAGCGCGTGTGGAACCGGCAGCCCGAGGGCGGATCCAGCGCGCTCGGGACCGGGCCGTCGAGGCGGATCCGTTCCGCCTGAGCCCGAGGGTCCGGCTCCGGCACGGCGGAGAGCAGGGCTTCGGTGTACGGGTGATACGGAGGGGCGAAGACCTCCTCGGTCCGACCCACCTCGCACAGCTGACCCAGGTACATCACGGCGACGGTATCCGACAGATACCGGACCACGCCCAGATCGTGGGAGATGAACAGCATGGCCGTCCCGCGGGACTGCTGGATGCTCAGCAGGAGGTTGAGGATCGCCGCCTGCACCGAGACGTCCAGGGCGGAAGTCGGCTCGTCACAGATCACCAGTTGCGACCTGGCGGCGAGCACTCGCGCGATGGCGACCCGTTGCTTCTGCCCCCCGCTGAGCTGACGGGGGAGACGCTCGGCGAAGCTCTCGTCCAGCTGCACCTCCCGGAGCACGCGGCGGACCTCCTGGCCGACCTGCCCGCGAGGCACGCCCCCCAACCGCCGGAGCGACCGTCCGATCGCTCGCCCCACGCGGTGGGTGGGGTTGAGCGTCGAGTCCGGATTCTGGAACACCATCTGGATTTCGCGCAGGGCGGACGGGTCCCGATCCTCCACCACCTTGGAGATGTCCAGGTGGCGGAAGGTGAGTTGGCCGCTCGTCGGCCGCACCAGCCCGGCGATGCACTTGGCCAGCGTGCTCTTGCCGCAGCCGCTCTCGCCGACCACGCTCAGCGTCTCGCCCGGCGGGATCTCGAGGCTCACGCCGTCCAGGGCTCGAACCGGGCGTCGGCGGCCCAGGAGCCTGGCCAGGACCCCGCCCGCCTGCTCGTAGTAGCTCCGAAGGTTCTGCCCCCTGAGCAGGGGCGCCGGGGTGGGCGGGGAGCCTGACGCGGCTGGGACGGCGGCCATTTCCGGTTCCCGGGCCTCGACCTCGCGCCACCGGACGCACCGCACGGCGTGCCCGGCCGCTACCGTGGCGAGCCCAGGGCGGCCGGCCCGACACTCGTCTCGAGCGAAGCCGCAGCGGGGCTCGAACACGCAGCCGGCGGGCAGGGCGCCGGGCAGGGGAACGTGTCCGGGAATGGCACTCAGGGGATGGCGCGATTTCCCGGCGTCCAACCGGGGGACGCAGCGCAGCAGGCTCCGGGTGTACGGGTGTCGGGGGGTCAGGAACAACGCGGCGACGTCCGCTTCCTCCACGAGCTCGCCTGCGTACATCACGCCGACCCGGTCGCAGATCCGGGCGATGACGCCGAGGTTGTGGCTGATATACAGGATGGCGGTCTTGAGCTCCAGCCGCAGCTCCGCGACGAGGTCGAGCACCGTGGCCTCGATGGTCACGTCCAGGCCCGTGGTCGGCTCGTCCATGATGAGCAGGTCGGGGTGGGGTAGCAGCGCCATGGCGATCAGCACTCGCTGCTGCTGTCCGCCGCTGAGCTGGTGCGGATAGCGGTGCATGGTGGCCGAAGGATCCGGCATACGCACGCGTTCCAGCATCCCGAGGCAGGCCGTCCACGCCTCCCTCCGCCCGAGCCCTCGATGGACCATCAGCACTTCGGCCAGCTGCTTCCCCACGACCAGACAGGGGTTGAGCGCGCTCAGGGGATCCTGATAGACCATGCTGATCCGGCTCCCCCGCAACGCCCGCAGCTCCTCGTCCGATTTCGCCAGCAGGTCCTCGCCGTGGAACAGGACCCGCCCGCGGGACACGCTCCCGTTCCGCCCCAGGTACCGCATGATCCCCATGGCCACGGAGGTCTTCCCGCACCCGGATTCCCCGACCAGGCCCAGCGTTTCTCCAGGATGCACCCGGAAGCTCACGCCG
>CAZDYT010000592.1:0-3054 GCA_964509395.1 uncultured bacterium | reverse complement strand
GGACGAGGTGCGGCGCCTTCTGCGCGTACTCGGCGGCCGACACCGAGAGCATGCGCCCCCACGAGGGGTAGGGCTCCGGGACGCCCAGCCCGAGGCAGGAGAGGGCGGCCTCGACCAGGATCGCGCTCCCGAGCTGGGCGGTGCAGAGCACGATGAACGGGCCCACGGTGTTGGGCAGGATGTGGCGGAAGGCGATGCGCAGGTGGCGGAGGCCGAGGGCACGGGCCGCTTCGACGTACTGCATCTCGCGGATGGTGAGGACGCTCGAGCGCACGATGCGTGCCGCGCGCGGGATGATCGGGACCGAGATGGCGATGATCACGTTCTGGATCGACGGGCCCAGGGCGGCCGACATGACCAGCGCCAGCACGAGGAGCGGGAGCCCCTGGAGGATGTCGAGGAACCGCTGGGTGATGAGGTCGGTCCTGCCGCCCAGGTAGCCGGAGAGCAGCCCGACGATCCCCCCGAGGGCCGACCCGAGCAGCGTGGACGCCAGGCCGACGATCAGCGACACGCGCGCCCCGTGCACGATGCGCGAGTAGATGTCGCGCCCCAGGTGATCCGAGCCGAGCCAGTGCGCCCGGCTGGGCGGGGCCAGCGTGTGGGCGGCGTCCGTGGCGATCGGATCGTACGTGGCCAGGAGATCGGCGAAGACCGCCGTCAGCACGATGAGGAGGATGACCAGGCCGCCGGCGGCCCCGAGCGGCTTCTTGCGCGTGAACCGGGCGAGCAGCCTCCCCACCCCGCGGGACACCCTCCGGGGCGCGCCCAGCTCGAGGCCCACCGCCATCGGCCTAGCCATAGCGGACCCGCGGATCCAGCACGCCGTACAGGAGGTCGACGAAGAGGTTCGACAGGATGACCACAATGGCGATGAACATGACGAGGTTCTGGACGACGGGGTAGTCGCGCCAGAGGATCGCCTGCACCAGGAAGCGGGCCACGCCGGGGAGGTTGAACACGGTCTCCGTCACCACGAGGCCGCCGATCACGAAGGCGAACTCGATGCCGATCACGGTCACCACGGGCAGGAGGGCGTTCTTCAGCGCGTGGCGCCAGATCACGGCCGACCCGCTCTGTCCCTTGGCCCAGGCGGTGCGGATGTAGTCTTCCCGCAAGACCTCGAGCAGCGCGGAGCGGGTGATGCGCATGATGAGGGCGGACGAGCGGTACCCGACTGCCAGGGCCGGCAGCAGGAACTGGGCCGCGTGGAGCTTGAAGTTCTGAGTCGGCCCGACGTAGGTCATCGGCGGGATCCAACCGAACCAGGCCACGAGCCCCAGGATGATCACCATCCCGAGCCAGAAGGACGGCATGGAGAGCCCCGCCAGGCTGAGCACGCGGAGCACGTAATCGGGCATGGAGTCCTGGCGCACGGCGCTCACCACGCCGGTCGGCACCCCGAGCAGCACCGCCACGATGAGCGAGAGCACACCGAGCTCCAGCGTCACGGGCACGAGCGGCTTGATGATCTGCCAGGCCGGCAGGTCGTACCGGTAGGACTTCCCCAGGTCGCCCGAGAGGATCTGCCCGAGCCAGTCCAGGTACTGGCGCCAGATCGGCCGGTCCAGCCCCAGCTCGCGCATGATCCCCTGGCGTTCGTTGGGGTTCACGTACCCGGCGGTGGAGAAGAGGATGTCCACGATGTCGCCGGGGGCCAGTCGCAGCAGGACGAAGATCACCACCGACATCCCCAGCAGCGTGAGGACGGCGATCACGAGGCGCCGGACCAGGTAGGTTTTCACGCGGGCTCCTCGGACAGAAGGCGGGGGGAGGCCGTCTCCCCCACCGGGGGCCGGGCCAAACGCGGGGGGTTACCTGTCGCGCCACACCTCCTGCATGCGGCCGAAGTTGTAGATCGACTGGTGGGGGATCAGGTTCTTCACGTAGGGCCACACCGTGAAGTGGTCGAGCCGCCAGTTCAGCATCGGCCGGGCCGCGTCCTCCTCGAGCTTCTTCTGGACGGCGTAGACCAGCGCGAGCCGCTTCTTCGGGTCCAGCTCCTGCGACTGCTGGTCGATCATCCTCATGACCTCTTCGCTGCAGTAGTGGCTGTAGTTCCGCGGCGAGTCGCAGGCGTAGTTCTCGTAGAAGTTGGCGTCCGGGTCGTCCGGCCCGATCCCGGTCAGGTTGGCCCCGATCTGGTAGTCGCCCCGGGTCGCCATCGCGTGCCACTGGGCCGACTCGATCTGCTTGAGCGTCGCCTCGATGCCGACCTGTTTCAGCTCGTTGATCACGAACGACGCCATGTCCACGTAGATCGCGATGGCGCGCGTGACGATCTCGACCCGGAGCGGGTTCTGCGGCGTGGTCCCGAGCTCCGCCAGGAGCTTGCGGGCCTTGGCCTTCTCGTCGGCCGGCTTCCCGTAGCCGGGCAGCGTGACGAGGTCCTTGTCAAGCAGCCCCCACACGCCGTACGGCCTGGGCGCGAGGGAGGCGCCGATGACCGCGCCGCCCTGGTGCACGGCCGCGGTCAGGGCCCGCCGGTCGATCGCGTGGCTCACGGCTAGCCGCACCTTCACGTTGTCGAAGGGCGGCTTCTTGACGTTCATGATGATGTTGTTGTTGACGTTCTCGTTGGATGGCGTGATCACGAGCTGGGGCACCGCCTTCTTCAGCTGCTCGGCGGCGACCTGGGGGACCTCGCCGGGGAACGACACGTCGACCTGCCCGGCCTGGAGCGCCGCGATGCGCGTCCCGCGCTCGACGATGACCACGTACTTGAGGCCGTCCAGATACGGGCGCCCCTTGACGAAGTAGTCGGGGTTCTTCACGTACTCGACGAACTCCCCCTTCCGCCACTCCTTGAGCTTGAAGGGTCCGGTGCCCACGCAGCCGGTCCGATAGCTCGCCGGCGGGACGTGGGCGGCGTACACCGGGCTGTAGCCGGAGGCCAGCATCAGCACGAGCGAGGGCTGCGGCCGCTTGAGCCGGAACGCCACGGTGTGCGGATCGGCCGGCTCCACCGCCTCGATGTTGGCGTACCAGTCCTTGCGCGGGTTGATCCGGAGCTTCTGCCCGGCCTCCGGCGCCTCCCGGAGCAGGTCGAACGTG
>CAZDYT010000591.1:0-3079 GCA_964509395.1 uncultured bacterium | reverse complement strand
GACGGGCTTCGCGCGTCGCCCGCTCCTCGGGGCGGCGGCGGTCCTCGAGGCGCGTGGCCGCGTTCGAGGCGCGCTGTACGACTTCGGTGAATACCCGGGCCTGGTGTTGGGCGGCACGGGCTGGGTCTCCGGCGAGCTCTACCGCATCCGCGATCTGGCGAAGCGCCTTCCGACGCTGGATCGGACGGAGGGGTACGATCCCGCGAGCGAGGCGGGGAGCTCCTACGTCCGGCAGCGGGTGGCCGTCCTGATCGGAGACGGGTCGACCCGCGAGGCCTGGGTGTACGTCTACAACGGCCCGCCCGAGCGGGGGCCGCGCGTCGAATCCGGCGACTGGCGCGCGCACGTGGTCGAGCGCGGCGCCGTGTCCGGCTGAGGCTCGCCGCACCGGCTGCGGCCGGCCGCGAGCGCCGTAGGCCAGCGCGTCACGGCCGAGATGGACAATCCGAACGACCTGGCTTGCCAGATGGACGCCGGAGGGGGCAAGGCCCTCTCCGAGATCGCTAAAGGAGGGTTTCGATGGCGACCGTGAACGCCGCCGACCTCATCAAGGACGACCAGTCCCATCTCATCCACCCCCTCCATCACGCCTCGGAAGCCGCCGAGCCCCTCGTCGTCGTCGAGGGCCGCGGCGTGGTCATCCGCGACATCCAGGGCCGGGAGTACATCGACGGGCTCTCGGGGCTGTGGAACGTCAGCGTCGGGCACGGGCGCGAGGAGCTGGCTCGAGCCGCTTTCGAGCAGATGAAGAAGCTCGCCTACTTTTCCAACTACGTGGGATGCTCGAACGTCCCGGCGGTCACGCTCGCGACGAAGGTCGCGAACCTCGCCTACCGGAACCTCACCGCGGTCTTCTTCACGTGCGGGGGCGCGGAGGCGAACGAGTCGGCGTTCAAGACGGCACGCTTTTACTGGAAGGCGAAGGGGAAGCCGGACAAAGTGAAGATCATTGCCCGGCAGAACGCCTACCACGGCGTCACCCTCCAGGCGATGAGCGCGACCGGCATGGCGCCGTACTGGAAGATGTTCGAGCCGCGGGTCCCGGGCTTCCTCCACATCCAGGCGCCGTACCCGTACCGCTTCCAGGGGGCGAAGCCCGGCGAGTCCGTCGGGCAGGCGGCGGCGCGCGAGCTGGAGGAGGCGATCCTTCGGGAGGGTCCCGACACGGTAGCGGCGTTCATCGCCGAGCCGATCATCGGGGGCGGTGGGGTGATCGTGCCGCCCGACGACTACTTCCCGCGCGTCCGCGAGATCTGCACGCGCCACCAGGTTCTCTTCATCTCGGACGAGGTGATCACGGGCTTCTGCCGAACGGGCCACTGGTTCGCGCTGACCCACTGGGGAGTCGAGCCGGACATCATGTCGTTCGCCAAAGCCGTCACGTCGGGCTACCAGCCGCTCGGCGGCATCGCGGTCTCGCAGGAGATCCACGATGTCATGAACTCGGTTCCGCTCGACAGCCGGTGGATGCACGCCTACACGTACTCCGGCCATCCGACGTGCTGTGCCGTGGGCCTCGCTAACCTGGAGATCATGGAGCGGGAGCGGCTGTGGGAGCGGGCGGCGACGATGGGCACGCGGCTCCACCGGGGGTTCCTCGGGCTCCAGAAGGAGCTCGGGGCGATCGGCGACGTCCGGGGCGGGAAGGGGTTGCTGGCGGCGGTCGAGCTGGTCTCGGACCGGACGACCAAGGCGGGGTTCCCGGCTGACCAGAAGGTGGGCGCGCGGGTGAGGCGCGAGATGGAAAAGCGCGGGCTCGTGACGCGCACCCGGTCGTTGCCCGTCGGCGGGACCGTCGCGGAGCAGATCTTCCTCGCGCCGCCGCTCGTCGTCACCGAGCAGCAGGTGGATCGCATCGTCGAGATCGTTCGCGAGGCGATTCTCGCCGTGGTACCCGGCCGGGCCTAGAACTCCGGCGGAGCCTCCGCCGCCGTCCGGCCGGGGTCCGGGCTCAGGGCCGCCCGGAGCCGGGTTCGGGCTGCAAGGTGTTGCTGCAGGACCCTGCGGCGCGGTACCCTAGCAGGTAGGGGACTAGCGTGCCTACCGAAGCGCCCAGCCTCGCCCAGCTGATCGATCCCCGCACCCGGGAGGGGGAGCTCTGGGAGCCCCTCCCGGAGGGGCGGCTCCGCTGCTACGCGTGCGGGCACCGCTGCGTCATCCCGCCCGGTCAGCGCGGCATCTGCAAGGTCCGCTACAACGAGGACGGTCGCCTCCGCGTCCCGTGGGGCTACGTCGCGGGGCTCCAGCTCGACCCCGTCGAGAAGAAGCCCTTCTTCCACGCCTACCCGGGCTCGAAAGCCCTCTCCTTCGGCATGCTGGGCTGCGATTTTCACTGTTCTTATTGTCAAAACGCATTGACCTCGCAGGCGCTCCGGGACCCCCTGATGGGCGTGCCGCCGCAGGACGCGACGCCGGCCGAGGTGGTCGCGATCGCGAAGCGCGCCGGCGCGCGCGTCCTCACGAGCACGTACAACGAGCCGCTGATCACGAGCGAGTGGGCGGTCCACCTCTTCCGGGAGGCGAAGCCGGCCGGCCTCGTTTGCTCGTACGTCTCCAACGGAAACGGGACGCCCGAGGTTCTCGACTACATCCGCCCCTGGGTGGACCTCTACAAGGTCGACCTCAAGGGGTTCGACGACAAGAGCTACCGGAAGCTCGGCGGCCTCCTCAAGAACGTCCTGGACTCGATCCGCCTCATCCGGGCGAAAGGCTTCTGGCTCGAGGTCGTGACGCTCGTGGTGCCGGGGTTCAACGACAGCGACGAGGAGCTGCATGACGCGGCGCAGTTCCTCGTCTCGGTCTCCCCCGACATCCCCTGGCACGTCACGGCGTTCCACCAGGACTACAAGATGCGCGACCGGGACAACACCTCCGCGAAGACGCTGATCCGGACCGCCGAGATCGGCGTGGCCGCGGGGCTGCGCTACGTGTACGCGGGCAACCTCCCGGGACGCGTCGGTCCCTTCGAGCACACCTTCTGTCCCGGGTGCCGGCGAGCCGTCATCCGGCGCGTGGGGTACACCATCCTCGGCTACGACCTCGAGCCGGGCGGGCGTTGCCGCCACTGCGGCACGGCGAT
>CAZDYT010000590.1:0-3081 GCA_964509395.1 uncultured bacterium | reverse complement strand
GGAAGATCTCGCGGATCTTGCGCTCGGTCTCGCCGACGTACTTGTTGAGGAGCTCCGGGCCCTTGATGTTCATGAAGTAGCCCTTGATCTTCTCCCCGCGCTTCTCCGAGACCTTCTGCGCCAGGTTGTTCGCCACGGCCTTCGCGATCATGGTCTTGCCGCAGCCCGGTGGCCCGTAGAGGAGCACGCCCTTCGGCGGCGTGAGCTTGTGCTCGCGGTAGTAGTCGGCGTAGATGTACGGCAGCTCGACGGCATCCCGGATCGCCTCGATCTGGCTGCCGAGCCCACCGATGTCGCCGTAGCCGATGTCGGGAACCTCCTCCAGCGCGAGGTCTTCGACCTCGCTCTTGGGCAGGCGCTCGAGAAGGTACCCGGACTTCCCGTCCATGAGGATGTGGTCGCCCACCTTGAGCTTCGTGGTGCGGATCGGCTCGGCGATGATCGCGACCTTCTCTTCGTCGGCCCGCAGCGTGACAACGGCCCGGCCCTCGTCCAGGACCTCCTTCAGCACCACGACCTCGCCCTGGATCTCGAAGCCGGCCGTCTCGATGACGTTGAGTCCCTCGTTCAAGACGAGCTCCTGGCCGGGCTTGATCCCTTCCTTCTTGATCGAGGGGTGCAGGTTGACCTTCACCTTGCGCCCGGCCGAGAGGATGTTGATGGTGTCGTCCTCGTTCAGCGAGAGGAAGACCCCGTACGTCGAGGGCGGGGCACAGAGCTTGTCCACCTCTTCCTTGAGGGAGGTGATCTGCTCCCGCGCCTCGTAGAGCGTGTTGACGAGCTTCTCGTTCTGGTTGAAGGCCTGGACGAGCTGCCGATTGGCCTCGCGGAGCTTGTTCTCGAGGATCAGGGATTCCTTCGGTGCCTCCTCGAGCTTCTTGCGGAGGTGAACCGTCTCGGCCTCCAGGGAGCGGATGTAGGCCTGGAGGTCCTGGAGCTGGATCTCGTACTCGGTGAGGCGGCGGCGGTACGCGGACTCGGTCAGCGGCAGGAACTTGGACAGGCCCTTCACCCCCTCCGATTCACGGGGCGGATTCCCCTTCTTCTCGAACTCCTTCATGGCCTCCCATCCCCTTCGCGAGCCTCACGCGCCGCGCTCACCGCCGATCCGACCGACGGGCCGCGGCGGACCTCCATCAAGCCGAGCCAGTATAGGCAGTGGCAAAAAAGGTTGTCAAGGTTATTGGGTCGATACGCGCGCTTCATACGCGTTCTTCGTTTCGCCGACGACACCGCTCGAGGTTTTCTCTGCAACGCGGGTGCCAGCCACGGCATCCGCGTCCCACCCGCGGCGGTGGCGCGACCGCCTTCCAACTCGTGTTTGGCAATTCGCGCCTTCGGCGCACAGACCGTCCCGGTTCTCCCGGGTTGGTCTCGCTTGTGAAACACATGAGACGCCCTGTGGACTCCCCAACGCCTGGGGGCTCTTCTCGCCCTCGCGTCCCTCATATAATGTAGGCATGAGGGTCACGGCAGCGGGTAACGGGGGCCGTGATGCCCGTCCCGTTCCTCCGCGCCGGTCGCGGAGGCTCGTGGGGGCCACCCTGTCGATCGGGCTCCTCGTACTGGTCGGTGTCCTGGGGGGCGCACGCGCGCAGCCTGCCGGCGAGCTCCGAATCGGTGTTCCGCGCCTGCCCGAGACGCTGGACCCGGCCGCAGCCACGATGGGTCCGGCGCTGATGGTCTCGCGCCAGCTCTTCCAGGGCCTCGTGACGGTCGGCGAGCGCGGTGACCTCGAGCCGGGGCTGGCGACCCAGTGGACGGTGTCGCGCGACGGCCTCACCTGGACGTTTCGTCTGCGCGCCGACGCCCAGTTTCACGACGGCACTCCGCTGACGGCGGACATCGTCGTGGCGTCGCTGAGCCGGCATCTCGCCCCCGATGAGCCGGGGGGCCGCGAGCCGGTGAGTCCTTGGGCTCGGGTCTTTCATGGGGGCAACGCCCTGGTGCGTGAGGTGCGTCGGGGAGACCCGGGGACGGTGGAGATTCTGCTCAACCAGCCCTTCTCACCCCTCCTCGCCGTGCTGGCCCACCCCGCGCTCGCCATCGGGTTGCCGCAAAATGATAGTGGGGTGCCCTTTCTCGGCACCGGCCCCTACCGCGTCGCGGCGCGCGTCCCCGGTCGGCTCGTCCTCGAAGCGGTCTCCCCGGCGCGGGGCGACCCACCCCGGAGCGCGCGGCTGGTCTTGGAGGAGATGCCGGACGACGCGATGGCGCTCGCCGAGTTCGGCCCCCGCGGGCGGCTCGACGTTCACTTCCCTCAGTCGCCCCCGGCGTGGGGAGGGCTGGGCCTCCAGGTCCTCTCTGCCCCAACCTGGCAGGTGGGGTTCCTGGCGCTCCGGAGTCAGGAGGGCTTGCTGGCCAAGAAGCCTCTCCGCCGGGTCGTTGCCCTCGCCCTCGATCCCGCGCTCGCGGGCCCGGCCCTCGGCCGATGGGCGCGCCCCTGGGCGTCGTACCTGCCGCCCGGTGCCTGGGCGGGCCGTGACGCCCTGCCCCCCGCGCACGATCCCGTCCGCGCCCGGCGCCTCCTCGCGGAGGCCCGGATGACCCAGGCGGCGGTCTCGCTCCTGGCCGCCGACATGCCCGGGGGCCCTGACATGTCGCGGCTCACGGAGGCGATCCGTCTCTCGCTCGCGGTCGCCGGTCTCAGGGTCGAGGTGCGCCAGCTGGCGGGCGACGCGTACGTGCAGGCCTTGCGCGACGGGGAGGGTGAGCTGGCGCTCCTCGAGAGCGCGCTCGAGGTCGACGATCCCCACTTCGCCTTCCGTCCGCTGGTCGCGTCCGAACTGGCGGCTCGCGGGAGTGCCACGAACGTCGCCTTCTACCGGAACTCCTTCGTGGATAACCTGCTCCTCCGCGCGAGCCAGATCGCCTTCCGGCCCGAGCGCCTGCGTCTCTACCATCGACTGCAGGTCCATCTCGCCGAAGAGCTTCCCTACATCCCGCTCTACGTGCGGCTCCAGTGGGCGGTGGCGCGGCCGAGCGTCCGGGACCTCCGGCTCGACCCGGTCGGGCGCCACCGTCTGGACCGGGTGTGGGTCGAAGCGCCGCCGGAGGCGGTGCCGGCGCCGCCGGTGGTCC
>CAZDYT010000589.1:0-3088 GCA_964509395.1 uncultured bacterium | reverse complement strand
CTGACCAGCCACCCTGGGAAATTCCCTAGCCTGACGGGTGAAATTCCCCAAGAAACTGCACGCCCCGCCCGGCCAGCTCATTGCGGAGAGGCTGAGCCGGCGACCTACTCCGGCTAGGCGTCAACTGAGGTTAGCTACGTAGGACCGAAATCCATCATGGTTTGGCATACCACTCGCTAGCCACTCCCGGTTGTCGAATCCCGAGAAGGCGGAGGGGGGAGCTAACTAACCCACAGGCACCCTTACTCTGGTTCTTACGGCGGAGACCGGAGGATCGATGACTTCCACAACGAGGGACCCCAAGGTTAAGGAGTCAGCCGAGACCGACTCGCCGACGGGTGAAGTCGAGCTCGATCCTTCAGAGCTGGCCCAGCGGCCTCGGCGTAGCGTTCGATGGTTCGCGCCTGAAGGCGTCAGTCTCACGTCATTCCGGATACCGAGGCCAACGAGGCAGAGGAAGAAGGTTCGGAGCACATTCTATCTCCCGAAAGACCTGTTCGAGGAGGTTCGAGACGCCGCCGTCTACTTTTCGGGGCCACCGTTGCGGTTGACCCTGGCCAGTCTGGCGGAAATCAGCCTGCGGCGGGAACTGAAGCGCCTGAAAAAGCTCTACAATGGCGGGGGCGACTTTCCGCCGCGCACCGGAGAGCTCAAGGGGGGAAGGCCGATCGGCTCGTGAAGGGTGCATCCGAGTCTCAGCCGGGGCATCTAGCCGGTGCTGCAGGTGTGACGCTCACCAGAAGGAAGGGGAAGCGGCGCCGCGTCGCTTCGCGGCATCCCGTTACTTCACCTCCGAGTGGCGCTTGGTTCCCAAGTTCAACTCATTCATCTTGCTGAGCAGCGTATTGTAGCTGACCTTGAGCCGTCGGGCGGCTTCCGTCCGGTTCCATCTCACCGCCTCCAGAACCTGCCGAATCGCACGCTGTTCGGCCTCCAGGGCTGCGCGGCGCGCGATCTCACGGAGGCTTGACTCGCTGCCGGCGCCGTTGTCTGACGGGACTGGGGGAGGCGCTGCCGCGGAGCTCGCCGCCTGCATCCGCGTCTGAAGCTCGCTCCTCAGAAGCGCTTCTTCGCCCAGTACAGCGTAGCGCTTGATGACGTTTTCGAGCTCTCGGACGTTACCCGGCCAGCTGTAGGTCATCAGCAGATGGAGCGTGTCAAAGGAAAGCTGAGGGACCGCGCGCCTAAGCTGCCGTTCTGCCTCTTCGCGAAAGTACTCAACGAGGGAGGAGATCTCTTCGCGACGTTCGCGGAGGGGCGGAACGTAGATGTTGAGGACGTTCAGGCGATAGTAAAGATCCTCCCGGAAGGAACCGCTCGCCACGACCGCGGCGAGATCCTTGTTCGTCGCGGCGATGGTCCGCACATCAACGTGGATGAGCTCGCGGCCACCTACCCGAAAGAACTCGCGGTCCTGGACATAGTGCAGAATTTTTGGCTGGAGAGCAAGGGGCATCTCTGCGATTTCGTCGAGGAGGAAGGTGCCCTCGTCTGCGAGCTCGAACCGGCCCAACTTGCGGGACGTGGCACCCGTGAAGGCGCCCTTCTCATGCCCGAACAGCTCGGACTCGAGTAGATCGGCAGGCAGTGCCGCACAATTCAGCTTGGTCCAGGGCTTGTGGGAGCGGTTGGACAACCAATGGATCGCCTTGGCGACGAGTTCCTTACCGACCCCCGTTTCGCCGTGAATCAGGACCGTGAAGTTCGTGTCGGCCACCCGTCTCGTGAGTTGCTCGACCGCCCTCATCTTCTCGCTTCGCCGAAACAGTTGCTCGTACTGCGGAAGAAACCGTCCGGTATCCTCCAACTTCTCCAAATGGTTGCCGGTGCCCCCGGGGGCCTCTTCTCGCGGCTGCCTTCTCATAGCGCCCCTTGCCCGCTTCCTCCCGGCCGCGGGCCGAGCACGAGGTCTGGCATCAACAGCCTGTCAAGCGACTTCCGCGCTGCGGGTGAGTCAGTGGCCATGTGAAAGCTGTAGTTGTCAACCTTCCTAAACACCTCACCTCCAACGTTCCCAAGATGCTCGGCGGGAGGTGTGGCCAGACATTCCTCCGTGGAACCGAGGCGCGACGACACGCACATCGAGAACGGCCCTCTCGCAACATACATGCCAGCCAGGTCATTCCACGCGTAAACGTGTATGCATTCTGAGAGAATGACGCCCACGTATGGCTGGAGAAATTACCCAATGAGAGGAACCCTTGGGTCTCGTGAAGGACAAAGTTTTGCACAATTATTTCAAATGAGAGGGGAGCTCCTGTTCGAGCCTCTTAACCGGTCGCACGCCTCAGAAAGGGGTCACCGTAGAGCCGCTCAACCGGATCCCCTTGCTCGGCGGGTGCGTCGCGGGTGGGTTCGAAGCTGGCGGCCTCGATCCGGCGCGTGAGGCCGTGGCTGTCACGGCGGTCGACCTCGTCCTGGAGCAGGAGAAAGTGCGGGCCCGCCTGGCGGACCGAACCGGGGGCCTTGACGAGCCCGTCAAGCCAGAGGGTTTAGGGCACGCAGCCAGGGAGGGGAACTGCCCACGGTCCGGAGAATCTTCAGCACTCGATCAGGCGTGCCGAGATCGCACCAGGTGACGGGTGGCAACTTCGAGACAGCGAGACCGGATGGGCAGGGTTCCAGGATCGCCCTCGAAAAGTTGGCTCGGGGGGCCAGGGCGTAGGCCCGTTGGATCGCCCGGGCTTCGTCGGCGGCGTCCACGAGCGGCCCAAGCTGGCTGAGACGCTCGTGGAGCTGGGGGAGGCCCTGTCGTCCGGCCTCCACCAGGGCCGAGGTCTTTGCTATGAGCACAAACGTGTTCCAGAGCCAGCCCCGCGAGAGGCACGTGCGGGCCGACTCGGCCGAGGGCTTTTCCCAAAACCGGCGCACCCGATGGATGGGTGGGCCAACCCCGGTCCACTCCAGCGGCTCGCCGGGCTCGATCCAGCCGTATTCCGTTTCGGGCTCCGTCGGCTGGGCGCCGAGAAGGACGATCGACTCGGGGTGTCGGCTGACCCCGACGGCAACCTCGCCGACATGCCCCATAAAAGCGGTCTCTTCGAGGATAAAGTGGTCCGAGGGAAAGACCGCGGCGATCGCTTCTGGG
>CAZDYT010000588.1:0-3104 GCA_964509395.1 uncultured bacterium | reverse complement strand
GGGCTCGTGCGGGAGCGAGCACCGTGGGGCGGTTCGCCGCGGCAGGCCCCGCGGACCGGCCGCTCAAGGCGCCAGATCATTTGCCGTTCAGGGTTAATTCGGCGTGACAGCCGGCGTCCCCGGGCCGCGGCTCTCCCGCGGGCGCTCGAGGAGCATCTTGAGGCCCACCTCGGCTCTGCGCCGAAGCGGGCGATCCGGTTCGGCGGCGATGTAGCGCCGGAGCGCTTCCAACGCGCGCTCTTTGTCCCCTTCCGCGTCCCACAGCGTCGCCACCTCGAGCAGGGCGAGGGCGTGCTGCGGGAAGGCCCGGAACACCTCCTCCCAGGCGTCGATAGCCCCCGGTCGGTCCCCCATCTGCTCGAGGAGCCGGGCCCGCTCCTGGTGCACCTCCAGGCTCCAGGGCATCAGGTTGCCCGCGTGGCGCAGCTCATGCTCCGCCCAGCGGAGGTGGCCGGCCTGGGCGCGCACGCGCGCCTGGCGCATGAGGCGCGTCCCCGCCGCCTCGTCGAGCTGAATGGCACGGCGCCGCTCGCGGCGGGCTTCGGCGTAGCGGCCGAGCTGATCAAGTGCCGCAGCGAGGCCGGCCCGGGCGCGGGCATCGTCGCGCGGCTCGAGGGCCTTGCGGAGCAGGTGCTCGGCCGCGGTCGCATCCCCGAGGGCCAGACGAATGAGACCGGCGGTCAGGGCGGCGCCCGGGAAGTCCGGCGAAAGCCGCCGGAGCCGGCCCTCCGCGTCCGGGTACGCCCCCAGCCGGTAGAGGAGTTCCGCCTCCCGGAGCAGCGCTTCCGGGTCGCGCCGCACCGCCGCGCGGCGGAGGAGGGCGCGCGCCTGCTCGACCTGCCCGCGGGCATCGAGGTGCTCGGCGAGGTCGAGCAACGCCTCGATGTGCCCGGGATCGACCGCCAGCGCGGCCTGCCAACGCCGCTCGGCCTCGGCCTCCTCCCCGCGCGCGGCGGCGGCACGCGCCCCGACCACGAGCAGGTCGGCCCGCGGCGCGGCCTGGAGCGCGACCCGCACGACCGCATCCGCCTGATGCGGCTGGTCTCGCTCGAGGAGGCGCGTCCCGAGGCGCGCCATGAAGCCGTCCGGCGCACTGCGGGCGAGCTGCGTCATCACCGTCCCGCCCCCCGCGAAGGCATCGCTCATCCGTTGCACGTTCTCGGGGATCGCGTCGACATAGAGGGTGCGCGGCGCGGCGAACTCGATGCGCGCGTTGTCGTCGGTGTTCAGCACCGTGCTGCGGGTGAACCGCGGCACGTCCTCGGTGTCGAGGATGAGGCGCGCGAAGAGATCCGCGGCGTCCCGGATGCTCACGCGCCGGAGGTCCTCGGCGACGCGGGGGTCGCGGATCCGACGCTGAAGCGCCGCGAAGTCCAGTGACAGCGGCGCCTCGCTCCCGACCAGGACCGTGTCGCCCCCCGTGGTGTGGAACACGGCAGCGTAGGGAAACGCCGAGCCGAACGTCGCGAAGACCGTGCGCAACATCTCGGGCGTGAGGCCGTAGAGCTGGACCCACTGGCCGAAGATGCCGCCCGGCTGGAGCCGCGTTTTCGCCAGCTGAAAGAAGTCCTGCGTGAAGAGGCTGGCCGCGCCGGTCACCCACGGGTTGGAGGGCTCCGAGATGATCACGTCGAACCGGTCGCGCGTGAGGAGGAGATAGTTACGCGCGTCGTTCACGACCAGGCGGGTCCGCGGATCCTCGAGCGGCCGCCCGTTCACGTGATCGAAGAAGTGGGAGGCCGCGACGACGGCCCGCTCCAGCTCGACGACCGTCACGCTCCGAAGCGGATGGCGCAGGGCCGACCCGACGCTGACCCCGCTGCCGAGGCCGATCACGAGGACGTCTCGGGGATCGAGGTGGAAGAGGACCGGCAGCTGACCGGCCAGCACCTGGTTTGGCATGTCGACGCCGCTCGACGCGTCCGTCTTGCCGTTCACGCGCAGAAAAACGAATCCGCCCTGCTCCTCGACGGATACGGTCGTGGTGAGCCCCTCCTCGTACCACAGGAGGTGAGCGCGCTCGCGGTACCTCTGAAACTCCTGGCGCGACAGCCGTTGCAGACCGGGGGCGTAGATGGCCACGCCGCTGGACATCGTCAGAGCCGGCCACTCCGGCGCGGCCAGCGGGACGGCCAGCGCCAGGAGGGGGGCGCCGGCGGCGAGCGGGAGCCTCACGCCGCGGCGTCGCGTCGGAAGCACGACCAGAAGGGCGAAGGCGCACCCCAGGTTCAGGAGTACGGCGAGGAGCAGCGCGCCGCGGATCCCGACGGCAGGGAGAAGGACGAAGCCGCCGACGAACGACCCGACGATGGCGCCCAGGGTGTTGAGCGCGTAGAGGCTGCCGACGGTCCGTCCGACGAGTATCGTCATCCCGGCCGGGACGCGCTCGGCCGGCGGCCTCGCGGCCGTCCCGCCCTCGGGGACTTCGCTCCCTTCTGGCCGGCGGCCTGCGAGCCCTTGCTCCCTGCCGGACGCGTCGGCCTCTGGCCACTCCCGCGCGCCGGCCGTGAGCCGGACGCACACCGGGAACACGGCGCCTGAAAGGAGCGCCGGGACCAGGATCAGCGCCCCGGCGATGAAGAATTCGAGCCCCAGCAAGAGCGCGTGCCGCCCCGCGCTCCAGGCGAAGAGGCGGAGGAAGAGGTAGGGCAGCTCCGCGAGGACCGCGAGGCCGACGAACGCCGCGAGGCCGATCAGAAGCTGAATGACGCCGAGCGCCAGCCCCGGCTCGGCGACGCGATCCACCCGCCGCGCGGCGAGATAGCTGCCCCCGGCGAGGCCAACCAGGAAGGTCGTCAGCATGACCGTGAACGCGTAGACGGACGAGCCGAGGACGAGGGCCAGGGCGCGGGTCCACGCGACCTCGTAAACCATGGCGAGGGCGCCCGAGAGCGCGACCGCCCCCAGCGCGGCGATCGCCCTGCGCCGGGCCTCCGGCCCGGGCGCCGCCAGCCCTGCGGGGGCCTTCGGGCTCGTCGCCTCGCCGGCTGAGCCGGCGAGCGTCGGGGGACCTCCGGGCGAGGTCAGCCGCAGGCCAACCACGATGGCCGTGAGACCCACGGCGACGTTCAGCGCCACGGCGATCTGGTTCGTGAGCGTGACGC
>CAZDYT010000587.1:0-3107 GCA_964509395.1 uncultured bacterium | reverse complement strand
GTCGACCTGGCCGGCGAGGATGAGGCTCTCGCGGGTCGCCGCCTCGGGGACGATGCGGAACACCACGGTGTCGTAGTGCGGCTTCCGGCCCCAGTACTTGTCGTACTGGGTCACCGTCAGGCTCTCCCCCTTCTTGCGCTCCGTGAACATGTACGGTCCCGTCCCCACGGGGTGGACGATGTTCTTGTACTCGTTGCCGTGCTTGTCCGCCGAGGCCGGGGAGATGATCGCGGCCGTGGTCCACGAGAGCGCGCTGACGAATGGCGCCGAGGGGCGCGTCAGCGTGACGCGGACCGTGGACGCGTCGACGGCGTCCACCTTGTCGATCGGATACGGAGCCCGGATCGGCACGCGGACGGCGGGGTCCTTCAGGCGGTCGAGGTTCCACTTCACGGCCTGGGCGTTGAGCGGCGTCCCGTCCTGGAACATGACGCCCTTCCGGAGCCTGAAGGTGTACGCGACCCCGTCCGGCGTGCTCGACCAGCTCTCGGCGAGCATCGGCCGGATCTTCCCATCCTGATCGATGAAGGTCAGGGTCTCGACCACGTAATCCACCATGTTGGCGACGGTCGTGGTGGTCATCTGGACGGGATCCAGCGTGTCGGGCTCGACCCCCACGGCGATCCGAAACGTCCCGGCCGCCGCCGCGAGCCCGGCAGATCCACCGACGACGATCAGCGCCAGTGCGAGCAGGACCAGAGGCCTCAGGGGCGAGGGAGAGCTTCGCGAGGTACGCATCGGTCTCCTCCTTGGGCTGCGGGTTGGGTCAGGGATCGGTCGGTGAACCGCGTCAGGCTCCTTCGCACGGGTGAACCCCGGCAGGTCCATGGGAATCGGCGGGGCGTCAGTGGCGTGGGGTGATCATATCGCGGAGGGCTCCGGCGCGAAACCCCCGGAGTGCGCCGTCGCTGCACGGTCAGGTTTCTCCCGCCCGGCGCCAGCCCCCTTCCAACCGGCCCAAGGCCCAGGCGGCGATGCCCGCGCCCAGCGCTGCCAGCGCGAGGTCCCAGACCGGGAGGCCGAGGCTCCAGTCCACCAGGGCGGCCGCGAGGCTCCCGCTGGCCGCGACGAGGGCCGCCCAGCGCAGGAGGCGCACGCCGGCCAGGGCGACCCGGCCGTGCCCCTGGAGGCAGGCCACGGCGACGAGCGCGCCGGCCGTGTCGATGGCGACGTCGAGGGCGGAGGGAGTGCGGGTCGCGGTGAGGCCCTGGCGCGCCTCGTCCACCACGGCGTAGAGCGCCGAGAGCCCCACGGCCCCGGTCGCGCCGCGGGGGAGCCGGGCGCGACGGCCCAAAGGCCGACGGTCCGATGGACCACGCCGGAGGCCGCCGGCATCGGGACCCGGCGGCGGACCGAGCGCCCGGAGCCAGAGGGCGGCGAGGATCCCGTACTCGACGAGGTGGCCCATCTTCCGCAGGATCGCGTGCAGCCCGTGGAGCAGCCCGGGCCCGGCCCACGGCAGGAGGCGCCCGAGGAGCGGGAAGAGCCAGGCGCCGGTCGCGTCGGCCGCGAAGAGATCGCTGGAAAGGAGCGCGATCACGCCCATCCAGGCGAGGGGCGGCATGAAGCGCAGGAGCGGGCGCACGGTGCCCCATTGAACACCGGGGCGCAAACGTTGACAACCCGCGGCGCCGCCGCCTAAGATGCGGGCGACATGGCGGGGCAAACGCGCGCCGACCTCGCCGGGCTGATCGACCGGCTCGTCGCCGAGGCCGGAGAGGCCGTGACGGCGCTCCGGCACTTCCCCCCGCGCCCCCCCACCTTCGTCTCGATCCCGGATAGCGTCGACCCGCGCCTGGCCGAGGCCCTCCGCACGCGCGGCATCGACGCCCTCTACAGCCACCAAGCCCACGCGATCGAGGTCCTCGACAAGGGCGGGCACTGCGTGGTCGTGACGCCCACCGCGTCGGGGAAGACCCTCTGCTACAACCTGCCGGTCCTCCAGGCGCTGCTCAGGGACCCGGCCGCCCGGGCGCTCTACCTCTTCCCCACCAAGGCGCTCGCCCAGGATCAGCTCGCCGAGCTCGAGGCGCTCGCGCGAGCGCTCCCGGAGCTCCGGATCCACACCTACGACGGCGACACCCCGCAGGACGCCCGCCGCGCGGTGCGGGCCCGCGCCAATCTCGTCCTGACGAACCCGGACATGCTCCACTCGGGGATCCTTCCGCACCACACGAAGTGGCTGGCGCTCTTTCAGAATCTCCGCTACGTCATCATCGACGAGCTTCACACCTACCGCGGTGTCTTCGGGAGTCACCTCGCGAACGTGCTGCGGCGCCTCCACCGCGTCTCGAGCCACTACGGGTCGGCGCCCCAGTTCATCTGCGCCTCCGCGACCATCGCGAACCCCCAGGAGCTCGCCGAGCGGCTCGTGGGCCAGCCGGTGAGCCTCGTGAGCGAGAACGGGGCACCGGCGGGCGAGAAGGTCCTGGTCTTCTACAACCCCCCGGTCGTGAATGCGGAGCTCGGGATCCGCCGCCCGTACCTCAAGGAAGCGGCGCGGCTGGCGACGCCGTTCCTCCGGGCCGGCGTCTCGACGATCGTGTTCGCCGGGAGCCGGCTCGCGCAGGAGGTGCTCCTCACCACGCTCAAAGCCGCCGTGGAGCGAGCCCCGGCGCTCACGAACGTGATACGCGGCTATCGGGGCGGCTACCTCCCCGGGCGCCGGCGGGAAATCGAGCGGGGCCTGCGCGAAGGGGACGTGCTCGGTGTGGTCTCGACCAACGCGCTGGAGCTCGGGATCGACATCGGCCACCTCGACGCCGCCATGCTGGCGGGCTATCCGGGGACCATCGCCTCGACCTGGCAGCAGGCCGGCCGGGCCGGCCGGCGCAGCGGGCTTTCGGCGGCCATGCTCGTGGCGTCCTCGGCGCCGCTGGACCAGTTCATGGTGACCCACCCCGACTACTTCTTCGGGGCCTCTCCCGAGCACGGCCTCATCAACCCGGACAACCCCTACATCCTCGTGAGCCATCTCAAGTGTGCGGCGTTCGAGCTGCCCTTCTCCGACGGGGAGCTCTTCGGCGGCGGGGACGTCACGGTCTACCTCCGGCTCCTCGCCGAGGACGAGCGCGGGCGAGGTGATCTTCGGCAGCCACGGACGGAGG
>CAZDYT010000586.1:0-3110 GCA_964509395.1 uncultured bacterium | reverse complement strand
CCTTGCGCGAGCCGTGGTGGAAATCGAAGTGCCAGAGGGCGTTGACGTACTCGGCTGGGTATTCCGGGCGATCGTGAGCACGCGTTCCGGCCGATCGTGAGCACCGATTCCGGGATCGTGAGCACCGATTCCGGTGATCGTGAGCAGCGATTCCGGTGATCGTGAGCAGCGATTCCGGGGAAGGTGAGCGCCGTCGGTAGCAAAGCTGTGTCAATCTGGGCCCTTTGCCCGATGGGAGGGGACCTGGATGGGAGCGGAAAGGCTACCGATGAGGCAGATCAGGGAGGTCCCTCGCCTCCGCCACGAGAAGGGGCTGAGCCAGCGAGCGGTGGCTGCGGCCTGTGGCATGGGTGCGGGGACGGTATCGGAGTATCTGAGCCGCGCCGAGCAGGCCGGCGTGCAGTGGCCGTTGCCGGCGGAGTTGGACGACAGCGCCCTGGAGGCGCGGCTGTTTCCGGCACTGCCGCCAGGCGGGGGCCGCGCGGCCCCGGACCTGCCGTGGGTCCACCAGGAGTTGAAGAAAGCGGGGGTGACGCTGCTCCTGCTGTGGGAGGAGTACCGCCAGGCGCACCTCGAGTCGGCATACGGGTACAGCCAGTTCTGCGACATCTACCGCCGCTGGGAGCGGAAGCTCAAGCCGTCGATGCGCCAGGTACACCGGGCGGGCGAGAAGACCTTCGTGGACTTCTCGGGCAAGCGGCCCCACATCGTGGACCCGAAGACGGGCGAGCTGATCACGGTGGAGCTGTTCGTGGCCGCGCTCGGGGTGAGCAGCTACACCTACGCCGAGGCGACCCTCACGCAACAGCTCCCCGACTGGACCGCGGCGCACGTGCGCATGCTGGAGTACTTCGAGGGCTCGACTGAGCTGTGGGTACCTGACCAGCTCCGCAGCGCCGTGGCGCGGCCCTGTCGCTACGAGCCCGCGCTCAACCGCAGCTACCAGGGGCTGGCCCGGCACTACGGGGCGGTGGTGATCCCGGCCCGGCCCGGCAAGGCGAAGGACAAGGCCCGGGTCGAGTCGATGGTGCAGGTCGCGCAGCGCTGGATCCTGGCCCGCCTGCGCAACCGGACCTTCTTCTCCCTCGAGGAGCTCAACCCGGCCATCGCGATCCTGCTCGAGGACCTGAACGGTCGCAAGATGCAGAAGCTCGGCAAGAGCCGGCGCGAGCTGTGGGAGCAGCTCGACCGCCCGGCGCTCAAGCCGCTGCCCGCCCATCGCTACGAGCAGGCGGAGTGGAAGATCTGCCGCGTCAACATCGACTACCACATCGAGGTCGCCCGGCATCCCTACAGCGTCCCCTACCAGCTCGTCCACGAGCAGGTGGAGGCGCGCTTCACCAGCACGATCGTCGAGGTCTATTACAAGGGCCGCCGCATCTTTTCCCACCCCCGCCGCTACGACGGCCGGCCCTCGACGGTGGCCGAGCACATGCCGAGCTCGCACCGGGCGCACGCGGAGTGGACGCCCTCGCGCCTGATCCACTGGGCGGAGAAGAGCGGACCCGCCACCGCTCGCGTGGTGGCGGGGATCCTCAAGAGCCGGCCCCACCCCGAGCAGGGCTACCGCGCCTGCCTCGGGCTGATGCGCCTGGGCAAACGCTACGGAGCGGACCGCCTGGAGGCCGCCTGCGAGCGTGCCGAACACCTCCGTGCCTTCAGCTACACCACGGTGAAGAACATCCTCGCCTCGGCGCAGGACCGCATTGCCATCGAGAAGCCACCGGCCACGCAGGCCACGCGCACCCACGACAACATCCGCGGCGGGACCTACTACGCCGCGACCAAGGAGGAGCACGAATGCTGATCGAACAGACGCTGGAGAAGATGAACGTGATGAAGCTGACGGGCATGACCGAGGCCCTCAGGCAGCAGCTCGGCTCGGCCCAGCACACCAAGCTCGGCTTCGACGAGCGGCTCGGTCTGCTCGTCGATGCCGAGTGGCTCGCCCGCGAGCAGAAGCGGCTCACGACGCGCCTCCACGCGGCGAAGCTGCGGTATCCCGCCTCGCTCGAGGATGTCGACTTCAAGCACCCGCGCGGCCTCGATCGCCAGGTCGTGCTCAGCCTGGCCAACTGCGGCTTCGTCTCAAGCCGCCACAACCTGGTGATTACCGGGCCCACCGGCATCGGCAAGTCGTACCTCGCCTGCGCCTTCGTGGAGCGCGCCTGCCGCTGCGGCCACAAGGCCGGCTACCTGCGCCTGCCCCGCCTGCTCCAGCAGCTCGCGGTGGCCCGCGGCGACGGCTCCTACGCGCGGATCCTCGATCGCCTGCAGCGCTTCGAGCTGCTCGCGATCGATGACTGGCTGCTGGCACCCCTGCGCGATCCCGAGCGGCGCGACCTGGTCGAGGTCATCGAGGACCGCAGCGAGCGCGCCTCCACCCTCGTCGCGAGCCAACTCCCGGTCAAGGACTGGCACGCCAGCATCGACGATCCGAACCTGGCCGACGCGATCTGCGACCGCGTCCTGAACAACGCCCACCGCATCGAGCTGAAGGGACCCTCGATGCGCCGCACCACCGGCAACCCCAAGAGCACCTCGGAGACGAGAGCGTGAACGCGACTGCCGCGGTGCCTCTCGCCCTTCGGGCGACACCGTCACCCGTCGCTTCGCTCCGAGGGGCCTGTGGACGCTGCCAGGCTGTGGAAAGCCGTGGACGGCTTCGAAGTCCAGCAAGGACGCATCCGCCCACCGCTTCCCACAAGCCTTTGGAAACCCGGCAAACGGCCGCCGGCTTTCCACAGCGCCCACAAGGCCGCGGCGCCGGATCAGTTTCCGGAACTACTACCCGCCCCGTCCGGGCGCTTGACCGGTAGGCCAGCGGTCGACTATCGTCGCTTCGCTCCGACGGCCTCGTAGCCGGTGCTCACGATCACCGGAATCGCTGCTCACGATCGCCGGAATACGCAGTTCGATCGCCACGCCACCCTCGACGCCTTCATCGCCGCGATCGGCGGCTGCGTCCGGCACGTCCGTGAGACCACGGGAGCGCCGGCCGTCTCGCTCTTCGGGCACTGCATCGGCGGCGTCCTGGCCTCCGTGTATGCGGCGCAGCATCCCGGCACGGTCGACCGGCTGGTGGCGCTGACCACGCCGTTCACGGCGGG